>JAAXXJ010000464.1 GCA_013334545.1 Nitrospirota bacterium
CAAGCGGCCACTTGCCGGGCATGCCGTAGTGGCTTGCCGGCACCACGTTGCCCTTCTCGTCTGCGAAGCTGTCGGTCACAACGATGCGCTGATTCGGAACGATTTCACGGTAGACGCCAGTGCCCCAGTAGTCCTTGCCCTCAGGCGAGCGCATGCAGTAGAGATAGGAACCTCCTATACTGAGGTCAATCATGCTCACCGGTGTGGTGAAAGCCTTCGGCCCCCACCAGCGCCTGAAGAGTCCCGGCTCTGTCCATGCCTTCCACACCAGCTCCCGCGGAGCGTTGAATACACGCGTGATGATAAGGTCCCTGCCGCTTTGCTTCGCGGCGGGACGATCTATGGTCGATCTGGTAGTCATGTCATTTCTCCTTTCCTGCTGGTGCATAGCACAGCAGTACATTCCCATTACGGAATATCCTTGTTCTGAGAAGCTTCATGTTAAGCCTGTCCTTGACATCTGTGAACAGCGGTGTACCCTGCCCGACGACGATCGGATTCATCTTGATCCGGTACTCGTCGATCAGGCCGCTCCGCGCAAGCTGCGACACGATGCTGCCGCTGCCCAGCAGAGCTATGTCCTTCCCGGGCTGTTCCTTGAGTTTCCGCACCTCTTCTTCCATGTTGTCCTTCACCAGCCTGGTGTTGTTCCATTCGGCCTTGTTCAAGGTCCGGGAAAAAACGATCTTTGCTGACGAGTTCATCTTCCCGGCCACGATGGGGTCATCCTTGAGCGCCTCCGGCGTGGGCCAGAAGCCTGCCATGAGCTCATAGGTCACCCGGCCGAACAACAGCAGGTCCGAGGAAGGGAACATCTCATTGATCGTATAATCATTGAATTCTGCGTCCACGTTATGCCAGCTGATATCATGGCTCGTGCCCTCGAAGAAGCCGTCGATGGTCATGAGATTGAACATGATCACTTTTCTCATATTCGTACGCCCTCGTCCTGTGATGCCTGGGATGCCTAAAACAGTTTGAGGAGAAGTGATCACTGGCCCACTTCTCCTCTCGCTCGGTGCTCACTTTATCGCGACCATAGTTCTACTCACTTCATAGAATGCAGCGCCAGCCGGTTGCCCTCGGTGTCCTCGTAGTGCGCGATGAACCCGTATTGACCGATGCCGGTCTTCGGCAGCAGCGTCTTTCCGCCGTTCGCGTTGATCCGCCGCAGAGCATCCTCAATGCTCTG
This sequence comes from Nitrospirota bacterium, assembly GCA_013334545.1. Classification (GTDB taxonomy): domain Bacteria; phylum Nitrospirota; class UBA9217; order UBA9217; family UBA9217; genus JAAXXJ01. The sequence continues at coordinate 1,193 of JAAXXJ010000464.1, forward strand.
GGTGCTGAAATAAACGAGCGTCCCCGCGTGGGACGGCACTGCGGATTCGTGCTGCATGAGCGCGCCGGCGGCGCCGAATGAGTTCTGGTCCATCGGGAACATGGCCATCTTCATGCCGCCCATCTCCTCGGCGGCGAGCTTCACGTCGAACACTTGTTCATAGAATGCGGTGGCCCGCTTCATGTTCTTCACCGGAATTTCGAACCAGTTCGCTATATTGGTCTTTTTTGTCGCTAGCGTATCCATGGCTGCCTCCTTGTGGCCGAACATAAACAGGATGTATCCTGTCTTACTTCAAACATACTTCCGGGAGAGCGTGATGTCAAGGTTCAGCTGTATCGGGAAGCGAACAAGGCGGAGCTCCATGCCGAGGGACAGGGGCGCCAACTGTGCGTTCGACAGGAATGACGATTTTCGACGTATTTGTCGTTCGTTCAGGCAGAACAAAAGCTGGGGTCACGGGAACCAGGGCAGGACCTTCAGCGCGAGCGTAACTCCGACTTGGCATGCCGTCTCGACCGATACGCCCGAACAAGACCGGCGAGCGCGATGATCGCGCATAGCCATCCGATCCAGTCGCCCAGCACAGCATAGACCGTGCGCCCTTCCATGAGGGGCACTTTGCCGGTGAGGGATGCCCGCGTCCACTGGCGCGTTCGCTTGTCGATCCGGCCGACGGCGTCCACGATGGCCGAGATTCCGGTATTGGTCGCCCTGACGAGCGGCCGGCGGTGCTCGATGGACCGGAAGCTCGCGAGGACCAGATGCTCCATGGGCTGTACTGTATCGCCGTACCACGAATCGTTCGTGAGGTTGAACATCACCTCCGGTATCCGTTGCTCCGGCCCGCCCTTCATCAGCATGCGCACGTGGCCTGGAAAGATGTCCTCATAGCAGATGTTCACGGAGAGGGCGTGGTCGTTCAACAGGATGGGTGACGCGTTCTCCCCCTTCC
>JAAXXJ010000465.1 GCA_013334545.1 Nitrospirota bacterium
GAACTGTCTGAGGCCGCAGGCCGAGTTTTCGCGGCCGAGCGGACGTGGCCTTAGACCGGTCCAAAATTTCGTTCAGGCTGCGAAGGGGATATGCAAAAAAGTTACCTGATCCGGGGATTACCCACACTAAACCCGGAAGAGCCTTTTATTCTAATCGCTCGCATTCCCCGCAGCAAGCTGCGGGGAATGCGCTCGCTCCTGGATTCAAGATTCACTGTTCAAGATCCGGAGCGCAGAGAGGCATGATGGTCCGTTCCTTTGTTTTGCTCATGTGTTCTGTCCTTTTGTTCGCCGTCCCCGCCAGCGCCGAGATCAAGGTCATCGAGGCGGACAGTACCTATGTCCTGGGAGACAATGACAGCAAGGTGGACGGCCGCCGCATCGCGACCCAGGAGGCTCAGCGAAAAGCGCTGGAGCTGGCCGGGACCTACCTGACGAGCATCACCCAGGTGAAGGAATACCGGCTCACCAGGGACCAGGTCACGGCCTATACGGCCGGTATCGTGGAGACCGAGATCATCGCCGACGAGACGCGCGGCACCCTGGACCATCCGGCGCTCTACATCAAGGCCCGCTGCACTGTGGACACCGACGTCCTGGTCAGGCAGATCGACCGGTACCGGGAGAACGAGGAGCTGCGGGAACAGCTCGAATCAGCGGCGAAGGAGAAGGAAGCGCTCCGGAAGGAGCGTGACGCCCTGCAGAAGCGGCTTGCGGCTGAACAGGACAAGGCAAAGGCCGCAGAGACGCGCAAGAGGCTCGACTCGGTGCTCACCACCGAAGAAAGCATGGATGACACGAACCGGGCCTGGGTGCGGCTCTCTCCCCGGATCGATTTCTACGGCGGAGAGGAAAGCCGCCAGGAGATACCGGCAGCGGACATCGACGCGTCGGCCGCGGCCCTCCAAAAGGCCATCTCCCGGAACCCTGACAACGTGCGGGCCCGCATCCTGCTCGCCTCGATCCATCACCAGCAGCATGACAACGCCGCCGCCGAGACGGAGCTGCGCGCGGCGCTCCAGCGCGCGCCGAACAATGCCCTGCTGCACCTGCGGCTCGGCGTCGTCCTCCGGGAGCAGGGAAAGCTCCAGGAGGCGCTCAGGGAGTTCCGGGTCATCGAACACAAGCGGCCCAACCAGCCCCAGATGCTCTTTCAGACGGGCCTCACCCACAAGGCAGGCGGGAACTGCCGGCTGGCCGTGGGCTACATGAAGCGGCTCCTGATGTATACCAAGAAGAACGACCGGCCGGAGATCGCCAGGCTGAAGCCGAAGGCCAAACAGGTCATCGAGGAATGCGGCGACCAGCCGGTGCCGCGGAAGAAGAAATATTAGAAAGAACAATAGCCTGACCACGGGCGACTGCGTCGCATACGGTTAAGACTTGAGAACAGAGGTGCACTTCATTATAATGCCAATTATATTGCGGAACCATTACGAGTCCGCGTATCCCGCCCGGCGGGACCCGTGGTTATTACCGTGTTGTTCGCTCGAAAAATACCATCATGAACCCATCCGATATCACCAGATTGCTTGAACAGGTCCAGTCCGGAAGGATCACCGTGCAGGCGGCCCTTGGCCGCTTGAAGCACCTCCCCTTCGAGAACGTGGCCTACGCCCACATCGACCATCACCGGGGCCTGCGCCACGGCATGCCCGAGGTGATCTACTGCGAAGGCAAGACCATCGGGCAGATCGCCGGCATCACCAAGCGCATGCTCAAGGCAGGCAGCGACGTCCTTGCCACGCGGGCTTCGGACGCCGCGTACCGAGCGATCAAAAAGCTGGACAAACGGGCGGTCTATCACAAGGCGTCGCGGGCCATCGTGGTCCAGCACACGGTGAAGACGCTCACGAAGGGCGTCATCGTCGTGCTGACCGCCGGGACCTCGGACATCCCCGTGGCCGAGGAGGCCGCCGTAACCGCCGCGACGCTCGGCAGCACCGTCCAGACCGTGTACGACGTGGGCGTGGCCGGCATCCACCGAATCCTGAGCAAGAAGGACATCCTGGATGGGGCGCGGGTCATCGTAGTAGTAGCAGGCATGGACGGCGCCCTTCCTTCGGTCGTGGGCGGCCTCGTCGACAAGCCGGTCATCGCCGTGCCGACGAGTGTTGGCTACGGAG
>JAAXXJ010000466.1 GCA_013334545.1 Nitrospirota bacterium
CTGGATCGTGCGGATATCGTAGTTCGCCTGCAGGAGGTGAGTGGCAAAGGAGTGGCGGAAGGTGTGGGACGTGACGCGCTTCGTGATCCTGGCCTTGCGCACTGCCTCATACAGCGCCGGTTGCACGTCCTTGTCGCTCAAGTGGAACCGGCGCATTTCATTCGTTTCCGCAATGAACGTCAGATTCTGCTGCGGGAAGAACCACTGCCAGATAATATCCTTCGCAGCATTACGGTATTTCCTGTCCAAAGCGTCGTCAAGCAGCACACCGGCATATCCGGCTTTCAGGTCCTCGTCATGGACCGCTTTGACCCGTTCGAACTGCGCCAAAAGCTCCTGCATGATCATTTGCGGGATCGGGACCGTACGAGCTTTCTTCCCCTTCCCGTCCATGACCGTCAGCACACCCTCGTCGACATTGAAGTTCTGCACTCGCACTTTCAAGCACTCGAACAAACGAAGCCCGCAGCCATACAGGAGCTTCACGACCAGATCATCAGGGTGCTTCAAGTGGCGCAGGACGGCATCGATCTCCTGTCGCGACAGGACCACGGGGATATAGCTCGACGGTTTCGCGCGCGGGACGTCCTTGTGGTCGCCGAAGTCCTTCTGCAAAATGTGCCGGAACAGGAACAGGAGCGAATTGAACGCCTGGTTCTGCGTTGAAGCAGAGACCTTGCACGTCACTGCGAGATAGGTCAGATAAGCCCTTACGTCCGCCGATGACACCTCGACCGGCGGCTTGTGTTTCAGAAAGAGTTGAAACTTGCGGGACCAATCCGCATATGCCTTCAGCGTCTTTCTGGAATAATGCCGCGCCTTGATCTCCCCTGCCAGCCTGCCTGCGATGGCCTCGTCCCATTCGGGCGATGGTGTCCTTTCAAGGGACCACCACTCATTGTACTTCCGTCCAGGCCGACGAAACGGAGTCCTCGTCACGGCAGCCGCCGGCTCTTTAACCGGAACCGCGTCCCGAGCAGCTTGCTCCGACGGCTGAATTCTGATTTGAGCCGCCGTGACCGGCGAGGTATTTCCTGACCGGGACTTGGCAACGGGAACAGCTGCCCGCCTACTCTTCGGCTGCAAGGAGAAGAAGAGGGATAGAGCATGCGCCGCGTGATTCAGCGCTTCTCCGGATTTTCCCTTGGAGCGCATCTTCTCGATGAACAAGCGCACCTGCTCCGACTTCACGTTGGGCGGTGGATATTTGATGCGGAAATCAAGGTAGTAGCGAAGCCATTTCCGATAGTCATCGCGTAAGGCTGCAGGGACGACTTTCTTCACCAGGATGGCATTGAAGGGCGTCAGAATATCGTCCGGAATCGGCTGCATAGGGAGGCCTCCTCAAAAGGACTAATCCCGTCTTGGCATGTTATTTTCTTGTCCTGGATATCCCACAAAATGAATATTAGTCAATTTAGTAGATTGTAATGAATTCAGTAGCATACGTCAAGCCGGCATCTCAAAATCATTGACCGAGGGGTCGATCTATGCTACCGTTCTCCGAAGAACTAATAACTGGTTGAACTAAGCCGCTGCGCGGCAGTGTTAGTCGCAATCAGGTTTTCGTAGTAACAGTCCCTTCGCAGCATTTCTCCTGTTCCTCAACTATCCGTCCCTTGCCACACAATCCAGACCGTCCTACAATCTTCTTTCGCATCACCAGCGGCGTTATGCCGTTGGAATTTCGATTCAGCGGAAGGAGATCGTGCAATGGAGACGTACAGGGAGCAGATGCAACGGGACATGGTGCTCAGGAACCTGAGCCCAAAGACTCAGTATTTGTATCACCATGCTGCGCGCGGCCTGGAGGGCCATTTCAACAAGCCACCCGATCAGTTGAATGAGAACGACGTTAAATCGTTTCTGCACTCCATCGTCACGGACAGAAAGCTCTCCCAATCATCGCTCAAAATACATTACAGTGCGCTCCGGTTTCTCTACGAGACAACACTGGACAAAGGCTGGGTGATCGATAGGATCCCCTATCCCAAAACCACGCGTATGATCCCCCAGGTCCTGAGTAAGGGAGAGATACAGAGAATATTTGACGCCACGGCGACGCTCAAGCAGAAGGTGATGCTGATGGTAACCTACTCGGCGGGGCTTCGGGCGGGCGAGACGGCCCGGCTCAAGATCACGG
>JAAXXJ010000146.1 GCA_013334545.1 Nitrospirota bacterium
GATCAAGTCCATATTCCCGCAATTGCGAGATGCGCGATACCAGCACCAGACCGTTCAAGACCGCAACGCCAAAAAGAACGATAAATCCAACTGACGCTGGCACGGACAAATATTGCCCGGACAGATAGAGAGAGAAGACTCCGCCGATGAGTGCAAATGGCAGGTTGGAAATAACCAGCAGTGACAGACTGACCGATCTGAACGACAGATACAGGAGAAGCATGATCAGCCCTATGGCGGCAGGTCCGATGATCATCAGTTTGGTCATCGCCCGCTGCTGGTTCTCAAATTGCCCACCCCACGTAAGATAATAGCCGGCCGGCAGTTTGACCTGAGCGCTGATCTTCTGTTTTGCTTCGGCAACAAAGCTGCCGATATCCCGGCCTGTGATGTTCAGTTCAATGCCGATTCGGCGCATCCCGTCCTGGCGACTGATCTGGACAGGCCCTTCGATCATCTTCACTTCAGCCAGCTGTTCGAGTGGAATATTGATGCCAGTTTTCGTGGTGATCATCAGGTTCTTGATTGCTTCCAGGGAATTGCGCTTCTCCTCCGGCAAGCGCACAGTGATGGGGAAGTTGCGGTTTTCCTCGTACAGTTGCGATGCCGCCTTGCCGGCTACGGCAATCTCGATCACCTTCTGTACTTCACTAATGTTCAAACCATAGCGGGCGATCTTCGAACGGTCAATATTGACGGTCAGGTAGGGCTGCCCCGAAACTTTTTCCGCATTCATATCGGTACCGCCTCTGATCGTGGAAAGCACCTTGGCGATCTTCGCCGATTTTTCGCTGAGCACATTAATTTCCTCGCCAAAGAGCTTGAGAATCAGCTGCGCCCGGGTACCTGCCACCAGTTCGTCGATGCGGCACTGGATCGGCTGGCTGAATCCGAAGGTGATCCCCGCGATCGACTCCAGCGATTTCCGCATCTTATTGGTCAGCTCTTCTTTTGATATGTCCCGCTTCCATTCGCTCTTCGGTTTGAAGATTCCCACGTAGCCGGTCTTGTCCGTGCCCCGGGTGTCCAGGGCGACGCCGGTCTGTCCGATTCGTCCCACGATGGTATCCAGCTCCGGGAACTGCTTCAGCTTTTCAGCAGCCTGCAGATTCACCTCCATTGCTTTTGCAAGGGAAACTCCGGGAAGCATGGACACATCCATATCGAAAGCGCCTTCATCCATGATGGGGATGAATTCCGTCCCCAGCCGGGTCACCAGAAAGAGCGAAGCGACCAGGAGAACTCCCGCTATGCTCAACACCACCTGTTTCCTGTTCATGGCGTAGTCGAGCAGCGGCAGATAGAGCCTGTTCGCATGCCGCATGATAAAGCTATCTTTTTCCGGGTGCGGTTTCAGGAACAGGATACAGAGTGCCGGTATGACGAATACCGAGAGGAACAGCGAGGCGAGCAGGGCAATGGCGACCGTGATCGCTAATGGCCCGAACATCTTTCCTTCGATCCCTTCCAGCGAAAGGATAGGGATGAAGGTGAGCGCAATGATCAGTTCTCCGAAGATGCTCGGCTTTCTGACCTCCATGACCGCTCTGAGCACCGTAGATATTTTGGGGTGTCGTGCCCCCTCGTCACTCAGATGCCGCTGGACGTTTTCGACCTGGATAGTGGCGGTGTCGATGATCATTCCTATGGATATGGCCAGCCCCCCGAGAGACATCAGGTTTGCGCTGATCCCCGTGAGCTTCATGACTATGAACGTTGTCAGGAGAGACAACGGTAATGCGATGAGAACCACCATACTGCCCCGGATGCTGTTCAGCAGCAGATAGAGCACGATCAGGACCAGCAGGGAACCCTCGATCAGCACCTTGTTTACGGTACTGACGCTAGTTTTCACAATATCGCTTCTGTCGTAATAGGGGACGATCCTGATCCCATCCGGGAGCACGTTGTTCTCGTTGATCTCCTTGACCTTTTCCGCGACCCGCCTCACCACGTCGCGGCTGTTCTCGCCGCGCAGCATCATGACGATGCCGCCGACACATTCATCCTTGCCGTTCTTTATGGCGGCGCCCATGCGGACAGCCTCGCCGATCTTGACCTGTGCTACGTCGCGAATAGAGGTCGGCGTTCCACCCGCCGATCTCAGAACGATGTTCTCGATGTCTTTTACATCCTTTATCAGACCTACTCCGCGGACAATGAACTGGTCCGCGCCCCGTTCAAGCAGGTTCCCGCCGACGTTCTCATTGTTATTTCCGATCGCCGAAAACACCTCTTCCACAGTCACGCGGTGCTGCAACAATTTTTCAGGCGACACGACCACCTGGTACTGCTTGAAGTAACCGCCGAAGGAGTTGATCTCGTTCACTCCGGCAACGCTCTTCAACTGCGGCGTGACGATCCACTCCTGAATGGTCCTCAGGTTGGCCAGATAAGCGATCCTCCGCTGCGGGTCATCCGGCATTGAGCCTTCAAGGGTATATTGATAGATCTCCCCCATGGCCGTGCCTATAGGCCCCATGGCGACCTCGACCCCCTTCGGGACCTTTTCCCGCGCCTCCGCGAGCCGTTCGAATACCAGCTGTCTGGCAAAATAAATATCAACATCATCCTTGAAAACGATCGTCACGATCGAGAGCCCGAACTTCGTGACCGAACGCATCTGCTCGATATCGGGCAGGCCGCGCATTGCCATCTCGATCGGGTAGGTTACATTCCGTTCGATCTCTATTGCCGATAGCCCGTCCGCGTGGCTGATAACTTCGACCTGGATGTTCGTAACGTCCGGAAAAGCGTCTATCGGCAATTTCCAATAAGAGTACAATCCGGTTGCTACGATCAGAAGCGAAAGAAAGATGACCATCCCTTTCTGCCTCAGCGTATATTCGATAATTTTTTCCAGCATGATGGATGATCTCCTGCACAGGAAAGGCTAATTACTTGCCATGACCATGTTCGTCGACGAGCTCGCCTTTTTTCAGCTCTGACTTGAGAATGAACGCGCCCTTGACGGCAACTGGCTCGCCCTTATTGAGTCCGCGAATTACCTCCAGACGCTTCCCCAGCGTCCGGCCCACCGCTACCTCACGCATTTCGAACTGCTCCGGACCGGTTTGAATGAAAACATAGTTCTTGGAGCCGTCGAGAAAGACCGCCTCTTCAGGTATGATGACCGCTTCCTCCGTCTGCATGCCCTTTGCGTCGATAGTCACGGTGGCGAACATGCCCGGTTTCAGGAGACGGTTCGCGTTCTCGACTTCCACGCGGGCCTTCACTGTTCGCGACTTTTCATCCATGATCTCGCCGAGATAGGATATAAAGCCCCGAAAGCTCTTCTCTGCATAGGCCGTTGTCGACACTTTGACGGCGGTCCCCGACTTCACCCGCCCGAGATCTTTCTCGTAGATGTCTATGATCACCCAGAGCCTGGAGAGGTCGGCAACGGTGAAGAGCGTTTTTTCAGGGCTCACGACTTCACCCTGTGTTGCCGTGCGCTCGATTATCGAACCGCTGATCGGCGATGTCATAGCGATGAGGGGATGCTGATTACCGCCCTGCTTGTTTTCGAACTGTTCGACATCAATCCCGAGCAGATGAAACTTCTCTTGCGCAAAGGTGAGGTCCGCCTCTGCCTCGGCCAGATCCTGTCGCGCCTTGATCACGTCCTTTTCCGGGGATATCTTCTTCGAGAACAAGATTTCCTCGCGCTCAAGGTTCTTTCGCGCGAGTACGGCCCGGCCTTTCGCCTTCGAATATTCAGCCCATGCCTGCCCCAGTTCGGGGCTGTCGAACCAGGCAAGTGCCTGGCCGGTCTTTACCGCTTCACCCTGGGACGCTACAATCTTCACAAGCCGTCCCGAGGAGCGTGCGCTGATCTTCGCCACTCGGTCTCCGTCCAGCTCGATCGCGGCCGTGGCCTCGATAGGGGCAGAGAAAGGTTCGAGCGCTGCAGCCATAACTTCGACTCCTGATGCCTTTTGCGCTTCTACTGACAGGCGCACAACGGCTGCTTCCTCGCGGGTTTTTTCGTTTTCGTGCTCCTCCGCATGCTCCTTTATTTCCGTTGATCCGTAAAACGACAGGACCACGACGAGAAGTGCAATCGCACCGGCAGCTATGAGCGCTGATTTCTTGTTGCGCCGTGCTGTCTCTTCCATAGCTGCCCATTTATTCCGGATCAATTCCTTCATGACATTCATTTCTGGCTTCCTCCTGTTGCTTTTTCCCATGCGTTCAGCGCAAGCTGCAGCCGAACCTGCGACTCCAAATAGGCGAACTGGGCGTCAATGGTGTCCTTCTGCGCGAGCCGCACCTCAAAGAACCCGAATTTCCCCTCTTTGAAGGCTAGGTTCATGAGGCTCAGGTTTTCCATGGCCTTGCCGAGGACATCCTTCTTGAACAGGTTCAGCTCTTCCACCGCTGCTACGAGATTCGCGTGGGCTTCCTCGATCTCCCGAACCACGATCCTCTCCAGCGACGCCTGTCTGATCAGGGCCTGCCCGGCTTTGGTAGCAGCCTCCTTCCGGTCCGCCTGCTTCCGGTCGAAGAATGGAAGTGGGAGCGACAGCATTACGCCTGCCTCGTTCAGCCCGGTGTCGCGGTTATAGAAACCCGATACGGTAACGCTCGGAATCGCCTCGCGACCCGCCAGCTTCATGGCCGCTTTTGCCTGCTGAACGTCTGCGGCGGCGGACTGGACATCAGATCGCTGCGGAGCGTCGGCGTCCCGGATCTTCTCCCTGTCGGGAATAGCCGGGGTTTCCGATGGAAGCTCGCCTTCAACAGTGAAATCGGCAGATGGTTTCATGCCGAGAACCTCCTGTAGGCCGAGCATCGCTTCCCGCCGCTCCCGCTCCGCGAGCATGCGATCACGCCTTGCTTTGCCGAGTTCCACATCGGCCAGATTCTGTTCTAGTGCCGAAATATCGCCTGTCTGGAACTTAACTGTTGCCGAGGCGACCAGTTCCTCCTGGAGCTTTACCGCTTCCTCTGCCAGGTCTATTTTCCGCTTTGCAGCAAGGGCACGCGCAAAGGCGTCCTTGACCGCTGCGATAAGGACGCGTTCCCTATCTCGAATGTCCAGGAGCGCCTTCTCCCAACCGCTTCTGGCAGCGTCTACGCGCAGGCCTCGTTGTCCTGCCAGCTCGAATTCCTGAGATAGTCGTACTTCATAGTTTTTGGCCTTCTCGCCGCCATCTGGCTGCGTATCCTTCCTGGACAGACTTCCCTCGATAACCGGATTGCTTCTGAGCAACAACCCGGCTTGATCAAGTCTGCCCTGGGCCGTATCCTTCTCCAACCGGACGGACTGAAGGTCGGGATTGTTTTTAAGCGCCGTGTCCACCGCTTCGCCGACTGTTATGGCAAAGACCGGCTGCGCAAACAGCAGTAAACTGCAGGCAAAAATAGACATTCGTGTCATGAGTACTCCTCACTTCGATTCAATTTATAGGAAAAGGGGCGCGAGCGCGCAAACACACACCGCACGACAAAGGTCGCTCGGGCACGATGCGGCTCATTGATAACGCTGTGGGGATTAATTCTGGGGCGGCTTGTTGATGGAATACGAAGGGTCTGAAAATGCGAGTAGCTTCGCTAGATGGTTCGTGTGGCTGATCATGGACGGAGCGCCGCACCATACGCTGACCATTGCTACAGCGGTGTTGGCGCAAACGGGGCAAAGATCCTGTGCCGTCCCATTCTCTTGCTGCGCGGGATGATCGGCACCAGACGGCAAGCTATCGCCATCTGAATGATTGACTCCATCCACAACGCGCTGCTGCATATCACGAAGCGGAATGATGTTCGAGCAGTCGTCACACGCAAACGCGTCCAAAATAGGTGCGGTAATAACGCTTATCAGAAGAGAGAGGATGAGAAAAGATTTAAATTGCATGTTCACGAATGGTACGTCATTTTATCGAGCAACGCAAGACCAAATTTGGATCCCTTTACTCCTTACCATATGTGGTATTAAAATTCCAACGATGATAATTTCTAAGTAGGATGGAATTTATCACTGCTAGCAATTCAATTCCGAAATGAGCAATTTAATAGTTTGTCCAATCGCATGAATTACTGCCATTATTAGCAATTCGATTTTTCAAGATACCCCGAAAAATGGCCACCTTGTTAAGTGTTATAATAGAAAAAAGAGCTAATTCCTTATTGGAATTAGCTCAAGATCGCGAAAGTCTTAAGGGTTAAGTGCGCGCCGAAGACCAATAAAATCCTGCAAATTCAACGTCTTAAATGGTGGAGGCGGCGGTAATTCTATAGTTTGTTCAATCCCGCGATATTCCAAGCATATTATTTCGCGATATTACAACATACCCCAAATAGATACCCCGAAAATACCCCGAAAATGCTGGATGTAGTAAGACAGTATTGCATAACATACGACCTCGTTGAACCTCGTTGGACAAATCCGATTATATGCGCAGCGACCCGCCCATAAGGACGCAATATGCATGCTCCATTTCACTTGACAACAGTTCGCAAAGGTGGTATTTAGTTTGATATCAAATCAAATCATTTTCAAGGAGGGATACATGAAAAAGATCGTGAAGCTTTCGATGGTAGTTGTTTCCGCAGTTATTTTATTGGCAGTGGCAACACGTTATGCCGACTCACAAACTAAAGGAGGACCAAGCACGAAGACGAATGGCAGTGTTGGTTATACAAGCATACTGAACAACTTTACTGTCGATAACACGGCGCTGGTCTTGGTCGACCACCAAGTCGGCACAATCGATTGGGCTGGGGAGATCAATACGGAACAACGCAGTCAATTAAAAGCATTTGCGAAACTCATCGCAAAGTTTGCAAAAGGCGCCGGAATGCCGATCGTACTGACCAGCAGTTTGGAAAATGAAGCTCAAGGGCCGCTTCTGCCGGAGTTCAAAACCATCATGCCGGAGGAGTATGCTGCACGAATCAAGCGTACCGGTGTTATCAATGCCTGGGATGATCCCGCATTTGCCGATGCCGTAAGGAAAACCGGGAGAAAGAACATCCTCATAGCCGGCTTGACAACAGACGTTTGTCTTGTTCCACCGGAACTCAGTGCCAGGCTGAAGGCTTCAATGTTGTAGCTCTGACAGATGCGTCAGCCGCAACTACCATGGAAGCTGCGAAAACTCAAAGATCCTACTGAGAGACAACGGAATACCCACGATGACTACGATCCCCATGATTACCCATCTCCTGAAAAACTATA
>JAAXXJ010000467.1 GCA_013334545.1 Nitrospirota bacterium
TCGCGAAGGCCACACCATCCTGCTGACCACGCACTACATGGAGGAAGCGGAACGGCTTTGCGAGCGCGTGGCCATCATGGACCGGGGCAACTCGATCGCAATGGGGACGCCCCGCGAACTGATCGCCTCCATCGGCGCCGAGCACATGGTGGAGTTCTACAAGTTGCTGGGCGGCGGACTGCGTGATGCCGGCTGGCAGCGCGAGAACCTGTCGAAGAACCGCCTGAAGCGGGTGATCATCAGGCAGAAGAGGGAACCAGTGTCGCTCGACGCGCCGATCCGGACGGACGATGGTGAGGTGATGCCTGACCCGCCATCAAAGGAACCGTCGGTGCTCGACCGAATGGAGAGGCAGGATGTGAAGCGGGCGGTCCAGGACTGCATCCAGGCCCTGGAACCAGACTTCCGCGAGGTGCTGGTGCTGCGGGATATGCAGGACTTCTCGTATGATGAGATCGGCGGCATGCTGAAAGTCGCGGCGGGCACCGTAAAGTCCCGGCTATTCCGCGCGCGGGAGTCGGTGAAGGAGTGCCTGAAGAAGGCGATGGGAAGCTTTTGATGACAGGAAGAGAGACAGATCAAACACCCGAACCGCGAGGGCGCGAAGGACGCGAAGGGAATCTGATACAACATCCACGCATTGAATCCAGGAGCGAGCGCATAGCGAACGATTAGAATAGTACATCCTTGAGGATCGAAGATTCCCTGCAGCTTGCTGCAGGGAGCTTCAATACTGCATAGAATCTAGCTATGATTTTAACTGAAAGAATGAGCCTTGCCTTCCTCGCGCTCTTCGCGCCTTCGCGGTGAGATGATGCTTCTTAAAAGGTGGTAAATATGGACCACAACGAAATACGCCATAAGCTGTCGGAATACATCGACGGCGCAGTCACACCGCAGGAACAGGCTGCTATCGACGAGCATCTCAAAGCCTGCACGACCTGTGCAGATGCCCTGGCCGAGCTGCGGAAGACCATCGAGCAGGTGAAGCAGATCGAGGAGGTCGAGGCGCCGGCCTGGATGACCCGGAAGATCATGGCGAACGTGCGGGCAGAAGCTGGAGAGAAGAAGGGTCTATTCCAACGTCTGTTCTATCCCCTTGCGGTAAAGCTGCCGATCCAGGCAGCCGCCGTGCTCTTCCTGACGGTCACTGTCTACTATATATACAGCAGCATGCATCCTGCTGATAAATATGCGGAAGCACCGATGGGTCGGATCCCGAAACAGGAGGCGCCGGCTAGAGCACAGGACGCTGCCAAACGCGAGGCGCCAGAAATCTCTTCAGAACGGGAGAAGAAGGTCAAACAGAAACCTGGTTACAAATCCCTCGATATGAAGTATGAATACGAGAAGCCCGCACCGCCGGTACCGGTTTCTCCCGAAGCTGGGATCATGACCGCCCGCGATGAATCAGCTGCGTCAGCGCCGGCAAAACGCACCGCTGAGGAGCCGGCAAAGGACAAGTTTTCCCTTGAGAATCGCGCCATGGCCCCCGGGGCGGCTGCACCGTCAATGATGGCGGAGCAGGCAGCACCGAAAGCAGGCGCTGTCCAGCATCCCGAATCGGAACAGAAAGCACTCTCCGATAAGGGCCAGGACAGGAGCGCTCTCTCAACGGCCCGTGAGGCTGATGCTCTGCTTGATATCACCGAGCATTTCGTAAAGAACGATCTCCCCGGGAACTTGAAGGTAAGGGGCCTGCGCTATGCCTCCCGGAAATTCGAGAGGGACCTCGCGGACCTCCGGTGGATGCAGGAGACGAACGCTTATCGGTCCAGGCCCTGCATCAACAGATATGTGGTAGATGTCGACCTTTCAGGGAGACCGTCAAAGTACCTCTACTGCTATGACCACTCCCGCATCACGCTCCTTGGGGTCTTCGAGCTCAACAAGGGCACCTGGTCTGAAATAAAATAACCTCGCACGGGAACTTTTCCGGAACCTCCCTTGTCCAATGCCCAGAAGCGGGTAAGACGGACACGGAGACCGAGGGACACGGAGACGCGGCGAAAAGGCCAGCGACGCGTCTTCATCCCAAGCCCCTGCCCTTCTTACCTCCTTGCTTCTGACAAAACCACAAGGAGGTTCCCATGTTCACCCGTCTTGTCGCATCCATCGCAGCAGCATCCCT
>JAAXXJ010000147.1 GCA_013334545.1 Nitrospirota bacterium
CGGACGTCCACCTGGATCCAGAGCAGGCGCTCAAGGCGCATAGGGACCTCGGCGGCCGCGCCTTTGTCCCGATCCACTGGGGGACATTTGATCTCGGGCTCCATAGCTGGTACGAACCGATCGAGCGGCTGGTGAAGACAGCAGGAGCGGAGAATGTGAAGATCATCACGCCCAAGATGGGGGAGGTGGTCGATGGGGAGAACTACGAGAATACCTTCTGGTGGAGAACGTCGATGCAGGAAGGGACGATATGACCCATGGGGATTTCATGTATAGACATCCTGAAGGCTCAGGCGATTCATCAGAGTTCGAAAAGTCCCTTGTCGGTCGATTGCATAATACTGTGTGTATCATGGATTTTATGATATAGGTTTTGCAAAACAACTACTTCCTGTTTGTCACAGAGTTTACATTTGACGCAACACACAAGGCATCATTCTTAATACTTCAGAATCCCTTTCTTGACTTACTTTACTTATTATGGTAAATGTAAAGCAATAAGGGAGGTACCTCAATGCAAACTACGGTACGGCTCAGCTCGAAAAACCAAATCGTATTGCCCCGGGAAGCTAGAGAGGCGATGCACCTCAAGGGGAGGGATGAACTCCTGGTCGTTGTAAAGAATGATGTTACCATTATCATGCCGAAACCAGAGAATTATCGTTCTGCTCTCTCGGGTATGGGCAAGGGAGTCTATCCCAAGACCCATCTCAAGAAGGAACGCGAATCGTGGTAGCGTCGCAATCCCTGGAGGATTTTCTAAAGCGTCACTCTTTAGTATTTCTTGATACTAGCTCCTTTATCTATTTTGTGGAACACCATCCCCGCTATTCGCACGTCTGTGAAACGCTCTTCAATCGCATTGAGGCAGGAAAGACTCGAGCCTCGACGTCAACACTGACCCTCCTCGAAGTACTGGTGCAGCCGTACCGTCAAAATAATGAAGAGTTGGTCATGAAATTCTACGCTTTATTGACCAGCTATCCGCATCTCGCATGGGTCTCTATGACGCTGAATGTTGCCGACCGAGCAGCTATGCTCCGCGCAGAACACCGACTAAAGACGCCTGACTCTATTCAGGCTGCGTCAGCGATCTCTTGTGGAGCTACTGGATTTATTTGCAATGACAAGATATTTAGAAAAGTGAAAGAGTTTGAAAGTCTAATAATCAATGATTGCGTCTGAGGAGGTCGTTGCATTCTTCCTGTAGCTGTGCGATTGGCTAATCGGCCAGGGAGTGCGTATTTCAAACTGAAAAGATGAATGTTGCAATCGCCTAAGTTGGCATCCAACTTTCTAAACCGCTTATGTACCTATTGAGCCGGGGACTATAGAATCATTGGTTAGACATCACATGACACAGCCATCTGAAAAATTCGACGTAACAACACACTTTGACGAAAGCCTTGCTGCGAAGTACGACCGCAGGATTCGCATGTTTTGTCCAAGCTACGACGCCTTGCACCAAATGATTGTGCCCTGGCTTCAAGGGCTGCCGGAAGGCTCATCCTTTCTTTCCGCAGGCGCAGGCACCGGCGCTGATATAGTCACCCTCGGCAAATACTTCCCATCTTGGAGCTTTGTCGCTGTGGATATCTCGTCCGACATGCTCAACGCATGTCAGCGCAGGGTAGCTGAAGCCGAGATGGCAAACCGAGTCACATTCTTTAATGGTCGGTTACAGGAGTATCAATCGCCAACATCGTTTGATGCTGCGTCCTCTGTTTTCGTGGCCCACTTCATCAAGGACCGAGAAGAGAAGCTCGCTTACTTCCGTTCAATTGCTGCAAAGCTCAAGACCGGCGGCTTGCTTATCTTCGCTGATCTTTTTGGTGACAAAAGCTCTCCTGACTTTGCGCGGTTGTTGAACGCTTGGCTGCTGTCTTATGCCTCGCTCGGCATTTCCGCGGAAGAATTAGTTCAAGACCGCGCCCACGTCGAAAGAGACGTGGCCTTCATCCCAGAGAATGAGTTGGTTGCTCTCTTAAACGAAGCAGGATTTTCCACTCCATTGCGGTTCTATCAAACCTATTTGTTCGGCGGCTGGGTGGCCACAAAACATGTCTAACATTGCAGTCGAAAGGGACACTCTGAAACGTCCCTCTCGGAGGCGTTATTGTAAGATACAAACGGAAGACTGTACCGCTGCTGACAAATCGTCCTGTGCAATTAAGTAGGTGCTGAGCGGGCCCCTGGATCACGGATTTAGTGTAGAATACGAGTTGATAATTACAGCGTGCGATGGACTTCCTGAATCTGTAACGCTATCCAAGCAGACAGAGGGTCCATATTTCAAACTGAACAGGTGAACATTCCAGCATTCCAGGTCTGAACTTCGTTAGCCGTTGTAACCTGCCTCGCTACCTATGGATGCTTCCGAAATACCCCTATACGGGTATTTTCGGGGTATTGACAGTGAAGCCTCTATCGTGTAGTAATAATCCCATAGACTCAAGCTGTTCTTTTCTGATTCATCTCACTACCGACTTATCTGTATCAGTGATAATAAGCGAGTTGCTATTGCGCCGGACACGCTGCTGAAAGCCCTGTCCGTCCGTGAAACGCGCCCCATGCACCCGAACTGCCCTTTCGACTTTCCGATAACCTGCTCCTGCGGCAAATCCTACTCCCGCGACGCCTGGACGACACTGACTCATGATGGTGTTCAGTCCGGGTATCATGAGGGGAAGTGCCTGCAATTCTTCGAAGATCTGGAAATGCGGCGCTGTGTCTGTGGATCCACCATGTCGGTCCCTATGCGACTGGTGAACCAGCAAGGACGCGCGAGGTCAGCATGACCCATCGATGCCGGCACTGCGGAAGCGAGTTGGGTAAGGTCCGCTCCCCCCGGACGGACATAGAGTACTGCCTTCAGTGCGGCGCGGCGTTGAGCGGCGAACAATACGAGCGGTTAGAAGGAGAAAAGGCGGCGGACGAGAACGACACCGGGTCTGAAGTTAACGACACACTCATAGATACTTAAAGTCCTTATTGGAATTTAGTGCAGAATACGGATGTTTATCGCACCTCTAATTTATTCGGCGGCAGCCAACGAAATCCAAATGCGCATCACTATGCTTATGAACAGGTTAAAATATTATCGTATGATGTTAGCTTGAACTGGATTGGAAGATGTACTTGCATCCAGGAGCAAGCGCTTTCCCCGTATCTTACGACGGGATTAGCGAGCGATTAGCATACCTCAACTACCTTGAGGACCGAAGATTCCCTGCAGCTTGCTGCGGGGCGATTCAATAGTCATAAGGAATGCTGTTCAGCAAGATTCCGTTCACACGACGGATCAGACTTGCTCTAGAAATACAGCGTTCCTCTATGCGGAAAGGTCACTGATCCGGCCGGTCCGGGATGCAGCCCTGCTCCCGCAAGCATCCGAGGATGCGGGGCGTACAGCGCTCCCCCTTGCACGGACCGCTCCCCGCGCCGGTCGCTTTCTTCAGCTCGTCGACCGTTGTCACACCGGCCTTGATCTTCTCCAGGATCGCCTTCTTCTTGATCCCCTTGCAGATGCAGACCGGCTTGAGACCTTCGATGATCTCCTGCTCTTTCCGTGATTTATCCACGTTGCGCGTCCGCAGGGCCGGTGCAGCGCCGCGCGCCGGACAATGATTTTCGTTGAGCTGGCCCCCAGCTCACTTCGTGCCTCATGCCGGCCCGCAGTTGAGGCCGCAGGACTTTGCCGCGGCCTTCTTCTCATCCTCCGGGAGGTGGCATTTCTTGTACTTCCTCCCGCTCCCGCACCAGCAGTCATCGTTCCGGCACGGCTTTGCCACGCGGGCATCCGGGTCCTTCCCGGCCAACACGCCCATCATCCGATCAAGCAGTTTCATTGCGTCTCCTGAAGATGAATTTCCATCGTTCAAAACAATACCACGGAAGGCTGAAAAAACCGAGCGGAAGGATCCTGGAGCGGGCGCATTCCCTGCAGCGTCCTGCAGGGAGCTTCAATGCCGGGCGGGAAGGACGCTACTGGCTTCCCGGTGCGCTGGCCGACCTTCGATACTGGTCGATCACCGGGAGGTCGGCCTCGGCCCAGTCAAGGGTATGCAGTTCAACGGGCGGCAGCCACACAAGGGCCGCGTGTTCGTGGAGCGTGATATCACCGGCAACGACACTGCACCGGAAGGGGTACAGGGTGACCGTGAACGACCGATAGCGATGGGTCGTCGGTGCAAGCGGCGGTCCCACGCTGATCTCGATCCCCAGTTCTTCGCTCAACTCCCGTTTGAGGCATGCAGAAGCGCTCTCCCCGTCCTTGATCTTGCCGCCGGGAAATTCCCATTTCAGCGGCAGGCTCATGAACTGACTCCGCTGGGTGGCGAGCACCTTTCCGTCCTGTTCGATGATGGCGCAGGCGACGTGGTAGTGGTTCATGGCAGGCAAACACCGCCGCACACCGGTCAGGGGGCCTTCTTCGCCTACAGCGTGAGCGGCAACCCTTTCCGCACGGAATCGAAATACCGGTCCAGGAGCCCCTTGATGTCGCCGCGATAGTTCTTTGCGAGGAAATAATAGACCTTGTTCTCCCGTTCATCGGACGCACTGATCTTCAGACTGAAGGACCTCGACGCAATGTAGTATTCCAGACTGGCGTTCAGAAGCGGGAACAGGGTGCTCTTGCCCCGGATATACCGCGCCCGGTACCCGAGGTCCCGGGAGGCTTCGGGGTCAGCATATGCCAGCAGGAACCCTGCGTCAGCAAGCGCAGTATCCAGCTCTGCGGTCTTGAACGCCAGTTCTTCGGTGCCCGTCTTCTTCGCTTCCATGGTCAGTTCCTTTCCCTAAGGGCGGCCCTGCTGAGCCGGACGGCCGGAGCGCCGCTATACCGGAACCCGGCGTCGCATGCCGCCTGCACGATCTCGTGGAACCTTCGGAGGCCCGCATGCACTTTCGGCTCGGCAATGAGCATTGTTCCCTTCTCCTTCAGGATCGAGAAGACCGGGTTGAAGAACCGCCGGGTGTCCTCGGTCTCATGCCCATCCAGAACGCCAGGACGAAATCCACAGGATCGCTGAATCCGAGGTCGTCGTGCGCCGCGAGCACGGGTCTGATGCACCGGGCCACGCCGGCCTTCTCCGCCCGTTTCCGTGTTCTGTCGAGCATCTCCTGCTGGACGTCGACAGCGATGACCGTTCCGGCATCGCCCACGAGGGCGGCCAGCGCGATCGAAAAATATCCCATGCCGCAACCGAGGTCCGCCACGATCATCCCTTCGCGGACATGGGGGAAAGCAATGTCGCGGGATCTTGCAGGAATCGGCGCAGGGGATTGTCAAAGGTGTAAGCAAACCACCACGGGCAGATGCGGTCCTCCCGGAGGAGCAGGCTTTTGAGCGATCCCACCACGGCCCTCCCTCGTGCATAGGCGGAGAATAGCATAGAAGAGGGGGAAAATAAAGAGAGATGAATTTTCTTCACTCCCGTGCCATTTTTTGGTATAAAATTGCAAAGAGATCATCATGACAATATCCGGCATGGTCAGGAGAAGGGAATATTGACCGAGAAAGAAAAAAAATCCCGGGGGATCGCCCGGCACCGCAGCAGGATGCAGCGTTCCTGCTCCCTGGGCAGTGTGGCAGGCAGCAGCCATGAGAGGACCGACCACGTCGTCCGCGTCGTGGATCTCAGTGTCACCGGAGTGGGGATCGAGTCGTCCGAGCGGATCGAGCCCGGATTCGTCTGGTTCAAGGAGCGCGTGGGAGGCCACAAGTACGGCGTCCTCACGTGGAGCAGAAAAAGCGGCGACCATTACCGGGCAGGAATAACATTCGTAACGCTGTCCCGCACCGATGAACTGTATGTACAGGACCAGGCAAGACATTCACCGCCGCTTGAACCGTTCCGGGACCCTCTGCAGGTCATCGAAACCATTATCGCGTCCGTCAGGAAGGATTCCGGAAGCAACAACTGAAACACCGGCAGCCGGTCTCCCAGGATTGCAAAGATGCTTGCAATACTATTGAAGCTCCCTGCGGCAAGCTGCAGGGAATCTTCGATCCTTAGGGAAGTATCGCTATTCTCATCGCTCGCGAACCCGGCGGCAAGCGGGGAATGAGCTTGCTCCTGGATTCATGAACGGACCCGCGCCAGTGGGTCGAATTATTGTGTCCTGAAGTATTCTTGGTTGATGATAGTTCCTCTTTCCTCAGTCGGGCAGGTGAGCCATGAGGACCAGCGACAAGACTACTGGCATCGATAATCGGAACGAACAGCGTCAGGCAGACAGGCATCCGCTGGCCGTACAGCGGGACTGTGCCATGTGCATCATCACCTTCAAGGACCTTGCGTGGAAGGACCACGTCGCCTTCCTGAAGGACGTCAGCATGAACGGCGTCGGGGTCGAAGCGGAGAAACGGATCGACACCGGTTTCGTATGGTTCCGCGACCGCGTTGGCGGACACCGCGGCGGCGTCCTGATGTGGAGCAGGCAGGTCGGCTACAGTTACCGCGCGGGGATCCAGTTCGTCCCGCTCTCCCGGGACGCAGAGGAGTTCGTTGACAGCCAGGTAAGTCTCCTGCGCGACGACAAGCCCCTTCACGATCCCACGGCGGTCATATCGACGATCATGGGGTCCCTGGGCAGGACCCGAAAGAACTAGACGCGTCCGCGGGCAGCCTCCGGCAGGGCCCGTCCAAGACATACCCGCACCTCGATCCTTCTTCTCCCCCACAGAACACCCTCGAAGACCAAAAGCCTGAAATGCCCAAGCTCTCATGCATTGCCGCGGCGCCGCGGTGAAAATCCAGAAATATCGGGATAAACTGTTTACCGGGGCCTGTTTTTATGTTATAAGTCATCGAATGCACCATCCGTTCTCCGAGGAGCAGGACCATGGATGTGATCAGGCAATCCCACCGGTACCACGTTGACAAGCGGCGTGAATTCTCCCTCTGCATCATTCCCTTCAAGAGTCTTTTGTGCGCGGTCGCTGTCGCACATGTCGTGGACCTCAGTAGGTATGGTTTGGGAATAGAATCCGATCAGCAGCTGGAACCCGGTTTCGTCTGGTTCAAGGACCGGATCGGAGGGTTCAAGGGAGGCCTGCTCGTCTGGGCAAAGAAGGTCGGCACAAAATACC
>JAAXXJ010000148.1 GCA_013334545.1 Nitrospirota bacterium
TGGTCGACCGGCCGTGTTCATGCTCGTTCCCTTCCGGACGATCAGGGGAAAACGGCGCCCCGCTCAGCTCCGTGGAGGGTCGCAGTGTCGTACTCCTTCGCATTGTCGTTCAGCTTCGCCATCCGTTCATGACACAGGGACCGGATCCGCCGGTCGAGGTCGGCGCGGCAGGCAGCAGGGCGACCGCGCGGGTAAGGTCTTCGACCGCCACCGTGTCGCGATGCCCCTGCTCATGCTCCGTGATGCTCGCCAGGTACCCGTCCCATTTTTCCGCGGGCTCCTGCGGGGCGGCGCCGGTCCGGACCCACTTGGGATACCGGATTGTTATCTCACTCGCGCGATGCGTGTTGTCCTGCAGGGAGGTCCGCCCATCGCGTATTACCACCGATCCTTGTGCACCCTCGATGCGTCGAACCGGTCCGCCGGCCCTGGATGTTCGTCAGGGTAGCCGACGGGAACGAGCGCAAGCGGGATGATGTGCTCCGGAAGACCCAGGAGCTTCCGCATGCCCGCCACCCGGTCCTCCAGGGGGTGCAGGGCGGTCCATACCGCGCCGAGGCCCCGTGCCGTGGCCGCGAGCAGGATATTCTGCGTGGCAGCCGAGCAGTCTTGCACCCAGAAGCCCTTGAACGTCTCCCGGGACAGGTCCCCGCAGACCAGGATCGCCACCGATGCATACTTCAACATGGCCGAGTAGGGATGGAACTTCGGGACGGCGTCGAGAAGGGCCCGGTCCCGGATCACGATGAACTGCCAGGCCTGCTCGTTCCCGGCCGAGGGCGCCGCCATGGCCGCTTTCAGGAGCTCGGAGACCAGCTCCTCCGGAACCGGCTGGGGCGTGTACTTCCTGATGCTCCGTCTGGTAAAGATCGCGTCAATGGTGTTCATGGTTCACCCCTTTCTTTTCGCATACCACGCCGCCAGGTCGCGCATGGCTTCTCGGAGGTCGCGGTACGACGGCTCCCATCCCAGGACGGACTTCGCGCGGCCGCAGTCGAAGTGGACATCGCGGGATACGTAGGAAACGAATGCCGGGAGGTCCAGCGACTGCCCGAAGATGCCGGTGAACAGGCCGACGAACATGGCGGGGAACTTCACCAGGGCTGGCTGTACGGGGACCAGCCGGAATCGCTTGTGCTGCGCTTCTGCGATGGCCGTGAAGAAACCGAGCCAGGTGCGGCGCTCGCCATCGGTGACGTTCAGGGTCTGGTTTGCTGCACCGGGGACCGTGCCTGCAAGATAGACAGCACGGGCGAGGTCCTTCACGTGGATGAGCGGCATGAGGTTCGTCCCGGCGCCAATGAACGGCAGGCCGAACGGCCCAAACCGTCGGATCGCGTCGATCAGGCCGCCAAGGTGCCTCGAACCGGGTCCGTACACCACGCCGGGCCGCACGATGACGTACTCCACCCCGCCCGCAGCCTGCCGTATGACCTCCTCGGCCTTCCGCTTGTATTCCGTATACTGGTCGCGAAGATCCTGTAACGCCGGGGTGTCCTCGGTGGCGGGCATGGTCAGCGGAATGCCGGCGACGGAAATGGAGCTCACGAACACCAGCCGTTTCACCCCTGACGGCTTCAGTGCCATGACCATGCGCTCCACCAGACCGACATTCAGTGCGGCATTGCGAGCCGTCGTGCTCCTAACCTCGCCGATATGGAAGACCGTGTCCATGCCCATCATCGCGTCGACCACCGGTCCGGGTTCACGGAGGTCTCCCAGCACGACCGTGACATCCCTGCCATTCCAATGCTCGGGCACGGCCTCCCTCCGCGACAGGAGCCTGACGGAATGGCCGTTCTCCAGGAGAAGATCGACGACATGACTGCCGATGAAACCCGTACCACCCGTGACGAGCGTCCGCATGGGCATCTCCCTCCGCGAATCAATCGCAGTCAGTCCTCGGTGCTGAGCAGGCTCGCGGCCTTGCCATCGAGGTACCAGACGAGCTCCCCATGTGCGGGCAGGACCAGCCCGGCAGGATAGCCCTTCGGATTCCCCTCGTCCAGGATCTCGCGGACCGTTGCAGCCTTTTCCGGACCCGCAACGAGGAACAGTGCCGTTACGACATGGTTCAGGACCGGCATCGTGACGGAGATCCGTCGGTGCTGCTGCCCCTTGGGCTCTACAACGACCGCAACCCGCTCGGTCTCGGACACGGCGGGGTCCCCGGGGAAAAGCGACGCGGTGTGGCCGTCGATGCCCATACCCAGGACCGCCAGGTCAAAGGTATACAGGCTCTTGGGCATATAGTTCGATACCTCCATCCCATAATATGTTGCAGCTGTCTCCGGATCTTCCTCGCCCCGGATGCGATGGATCTGTTTTGCCTCGAGGGGCACCTTTGACAGCAGCAGATCGTTGGCCATCCGGTAGTTGCTCTCCGGATGGTCCGGCGGAACGCACCGTTCGTCCACCCAGAACACCTCGGTCTTCCTCCAGTCCACCCGGTCGCTGTATGCCGGCGAGGCCAGGAGCGCGTAGAGCCGGCGAGGGGTCGTTCCTCCCGAAAGCGCGACCAGGAACCGCCCGCGCCTCCCGAGGGCCTGTTCGCTCCGCTCCACGAAAAGATCGGCGGCCACAGCGGCCAGCTCCTCCTCGTCATCGCAGATCTTGATCTCGACTTCATGCTGTCGCGTCATAAGCTCCCCCGGCTGTTTTAGTCCCCAAGGACGCAGTCGATGATGGTCACGCAGGATCCCCGGATGGGGATGGGGGATAGTATAGCAAATGTGACGAGAGCTGAACAGGGGCAGGAGGGGGCAACAAGGAGGCTGTCAATGGGAAAGGCTGTTGACGTGGGGGACAAGGCGCTGGTACTCCTCGTAGGGGATCTGGGAATGCCACTTGCCGGCAAGCACACCGATGCCGATGACGAGGTAGAACAGCACGACGAGCAGGACGGAATAGAGATAGGGCTTGAGCACGAACACGCGCTTCCCTGTCTTGACCGTCATGTCCAGGGCGCCCGGTGCAGGGCAGCGGCTCACGCAGGTCATGCAGCCGAAACATTCGCCGGACTTGATGACGTCCTTCCTTTCCACGTCGATGAGCGTGGGGCAGTGCTTCGTGCAGGCGTGGCAATGGATGCACTTCTCCTCGTTCCGCCGGACCTTGACGGGGCTTAGGCGGCTTACGATCCCGAGGAGCGCTCCATAGGGACAGAGGTAGCGGCACCAGAAGTTCTTGTACAGGAGGGAAAGGATGCCCAGAGCAACGAGGACCCAGAAGGTGAGCGAGGACATGTCGGTGAAGAACTTGAGCATCTTCACGTCCGCCACTTTATAGTAGTCGGACCCGAAGAACATGAGGATCATGGTGCTGCCCATGGCGACGACGATGACCCAGAAGAACAGGGAGAGCAGGACATACTTGATGGAACGGAGGCCGATGTCGGTGTACTGCTCAACCCGGAAGTTCCTGCCGAAGACCTTCTCGCCGGCCATCCAGACATACTGCGACAGCGTGCCTACGGGGCAGATCCACCCGCAGAAGCCCTTTTTCAGGAACAGCGATACGCCGGTAATGGCGATGAACAGGACGAGGCCCGAGGGATGGAGGGGCTCAACGAGGCCGGTGACGGCGAAGAACTTGAAGGCCATCAGCCCGCCGATGGGCAGGAACGCGTCAACTGACGGCGGCCGCTGGACAAAAGGATGGCCGGGGGCCTCGAAATGCAGCACGAACTGGTAGAACTGCCAGCCTACATATAGCGTGACGAGCAGGAACCAGGCCTGGACAGCGTATCGGACAAAACGGATGGTATTCCTGGGATGGGACATGAAATGATTATAGCATCATGCCCGGCCGGGGTTTTATGATTATGATCATATCAAGGCTTATGCGGACTGCCGCTGTCTGATCGCGGACTCAAGCTGCTCGGTGGTGATATCGCATCCCTCGAACACCACAGCACCGTCGATCTCGATGGCGGGGAACTTCGGCAGGGACGCCCGCTGCAGCAGGCCGAAGGACGTCTTCTTGACGACCTCGATGTCAAAGGCATATTTCTTCTTCAGCTCCGTGACCACGGCGCTGATGTGGTTTCAACGGCCGCCTTGCGGGTCGTTGAAATAGAGCTTGATCAGCATACAGGTGCTCCTTTCCGGTGACGATCGCTATATGATGATGAGCCTCACGGCAAATTGCTCATCCCGTTCCTCATCTTCCAGAGGAAATACCGTTCGAACGAAAGCTTCAGCCACTTCGCCCAAACCGCCTTCTTCGTGTATGAACTCTGCCGTGGCGGCAGGACCGGATAGGCCTTCATCAGAGCGGCGGTGTTCCCCATGTCCATGAGGCAGACGACTCCGAGCTCGTCCGCAAGCGGCGGTGTCTTGCCCGTTATATCCGACGCAATGGTCGCACCAGCCGTTTTTGCCATCTTGACCGTCATGAACCCGGTCTTCGGAACTCCGGTCGGCACCGGCGTGGCCTCCGGCGGCGCTATCGCTATAGCAACGCCTATGGCGAAGATGTTCTTGTGCTTGGTATGGCGGTAGTTCTTGTCCACGGGAATGAATCCCCGAGGATTCCCGAGCGGCGCGACAGCTGGAACTCCTTTGAACGGCGGCGCGATCATGGCAAGCTTGAAGGGTATTTTGCTGCCATCTTTCAGACGCAGCTCGCCGGGCGTGACCTCCTGGATTGCCTGGTTAATGACCGGCTTTATGTCGCGCACTGCAAACTCATGTTCCATGAACGTCTTTGAGGCGCCGAGCCCGCCGATGCCCATATGGCCGAGATAGGGTTCTGAGGTGAGATAGATGATCGGCACCTTGTGGCGCATTTTGCGACGGCGAAGCTCCGCGTCCATCTCGAACGCAAGTTCATACGACGGTCCGAAGCAAGAGACCATCTGCGATGAGCCGAGGACGATGGGCCCGGGATTCTCAAGAACGCTCCGCCAGGCCGCGCCGGTCTTTACCGCATGATCGAGCGTGAAGGTGCAGGCCGTGTATCCTTTGTCCGGCCCGAGGCCGGGGATCTCATCAAAAGCAAGCTGCGGCCCCGTCGATATGACGAGATGATCATAGGGAATCTCTTTGTCTTTAGCTGTGATGATCCTCGATGTATCAGCATCGATCTGTCTTGCGGCATCATGAACGAACCCGATCCCCTTCCGCTTCAGGATATCGCTCACTTTGATCGAAATGTCCTCCGGCTTTCGCCAGCCCATGATCAGCCACGGCAAGGACGGCAGGAACACGAACCGGTCCTCCCCGCTGACAACGGTGACCTCGACCCTGTTGCCGAGCTGACGCTTCAGTTCCAGCGCCACGGTAAGCCCCCCAAATGAACTGCCCAGAACAACGACCTTTGCCATGAATCCTCCCGAACATGAATCCAAGAGCGAGCTCATTCCCCGCAGTCTGCCGCGGGAAATTTTAATGGTAGACATATCCTATGCTCTTTTTTGGAGGAAGTCAAAACAGCACGCCTGCCCTGTACTGCTCGGCCTCGGCATTCCCCGGAGCTTGTTGCGGAGAGCGTCAATTGCGCGGTCCTTGAAATCGTGGATATTGACCGTTTATAGTGAACATTCGTCTGGGACTTCGACGAGCTCAGTCGAATCCCTAGCTCCGAAGGCCTGTACAACTACTTGAAAAATGTATGTTACAATCGTTTCAACGTATCCTTTGCGACCATTGCGTCGCCTCAACGTGGCCTTGGGCCATCGCAGTTCCCTCGGTTCTGTTCCGGTATATCGGGGTTCGGACTGGGGCGGGACGATGCAGGGAAAGAAGGAAAGAACTTCTTGGTCACGGGCCTATTTTGCGGGCGCACCGGCGGAAAAGCTCTCCTGGATGTATGCCTGAATGAGGGCGAGGTCTGCCGGTTCGATGCTGATGAACTTCATGCCCATGCCGGGGTCCTTGGCGGACTCGTCGCCGAAGCCGTACGTGTACAGGACCATCGCCTCGACCCAGATGATCTTATTCTTGAGGATGAAGCTGACCGTATGCGTCGACCCCAGGGGGCGGGGATGCAGTGTCTTGACGAACATGCCCTGCGCCGAGATAACGGTCACGAACTCCGCGCCGGTCCCCGTGCCGTCGACCGAAGCCTTCAGGTGCGTGGAGACACGCACGTTCTTCCGCGGCGTCCGCTCGACGATAGACTGGACTGCGCGGTAGAGGTCCTCGCCCGCCACCGGTTTTCTGAGATAGAGGAAGCAGCCGGCTTGCAGGCACCGGTCCCTGCCCGACGGATCGGCATAGGAGGTCTGGACCACTACGGGGACCTTGGACACTACGGGATCCAAGCGCATGCGGTCCATCAGGGCGATGCCGTTCATGCCCGGAAGGATGAATTCCGTGACGACCAGCGAGGGCACGGCGATCGACAGGAACTCGAGAGCTTCCTCCGCGGACTTCACGGTCGTTACGCTGTACCCGAAGTTCTGGAGGATCATCGAGGTCGTGAGCGCATCCTTGGGATTGCCGTCTACGACCATGATGAACTTCTTCTTTTTCTGCACTGCTCCCGGCACGTCCGCAGGCTCTCCCATGGATGATGTCAATCCTTTCCTCATCGGACCTGATTACAGTATAGCAAACCCACAACCGAAACTCCGAACCGTATCCTCGCAGACGTATATTCTGTGCTGCGCGATCGATAGGTCATTCGATCCTCACTCGGTCCCCTTCCCGGACGCCCGACCCCGCGGCCGTCTCTATCACCCATCGCACCGGTCCAGGGGAAGGATAGAGGTCGCGCTGGTTGGGACGGCAGTCGCGGTCGACCCGTGAAACGGTCATCGCCGGATCGACAAAGATGATGTCGATGGGAAAGGCGACGCTCCCCATCCAGAAAGTCACCTCCACAGGCGTTGGATAGGGAAAGAGCGCTGCCTCGTCCTTCGCAAGCTGCCGGAATCCCTGCAGCCCCCGGCGTTGGCTCTCCCCAGTATCGCACAGCACCACCACCCGGAACGAACGCGCCCTGCCGGACGGCCCCGCGGGGGTGACGGTCACGGTCATTTCCTTCGCCCTCTGCGCGGCCTGCGGCGCATCAGCGCTCTTCGCGATCTTCACCTCGACGGCCAGCACCAGGATGCCGGCGGCGATCGTGATGACGGTGATCAGGGC
>JAAXXJ010000468.1 GCA_013334545.1 Nitrospirota bacterium
GATTTTCGAGAACGCTGCGATGCAAAAGCCCCTGCTGCTTGGTGTAGATGGTGAGGCTCGTTCGCTTGTTGAACGGTATCAGGCAGGACTTTTCTTTGAGCCGGAAAACGAGGTTGATTTCCTCATGAAATTGGAGACGCTTTACCAGAATAGAGAGTTGTACAAGGCTTGCCAGGTCGGTTGTGCGCGTTTGGCGCAGGATTTCGATCGGAAGAGACTGGCTTTAAGTATGCTGGAGTTCCTGAAGAAAATTTCCATTGTAGTAACTACTAAATAGACAAATGCTATGCTCGTTCAATTCATCGGTCTTGGCTATATCGGGCTGCCGACAGCGGCGGTGGTGGCATTCAAAGGAGTTCAGGTCCATGGTGTCGATATCAATCCCCGAGTTGTGGAGTGCATCAACAAGGGGGAGATCCATATCGTCGAACCGGGACTCGGATCGATCGTCAAAGAGAGCGTTAATGCCGGATATTTCAACGCTTCTTTAACGCCGATCGAAGCTGATGTACATCTGGTGGTGGTTCCCACGCCATTCCAGGGGGTGCATGAACCTGACGTATCCTATGTCGAAGATGCCACAAGGACATTGTTGCCTTTGCTTAAGCCAAGTGACACGTTTATCATCGAATCTACCTCGCCGGTGGGTACTACCGAACAGATGGCTGCCTTGATTTTTCGTGAACGCCCGGAACTGGAGGGGGAGATATTCGTGGCATACTGCCCGGAGCGGGTGCTGCCGGGTAATGTGCTGCATGAACTGGTGCACAACGACCGGGTTATCGGCGGCCTGGACGAGGATTCGACGGAGAGAGCCATGGAGTTTTATCGTCTGTTTGTCCAGGGTGAGTTATATGGCACGAATGCCCGTACGGCCGAGATGTGCAAGTTGACGGAGAACTCTTCACGAGATGTGCAGATCGCGTTCGCCAATGAGCTGTCGCTGATCTGTGACCGAGCAGATATCAACGTGTGGGAACTGATCACGCTTGCAAACCGGCATCCGAGGGTGAACATCCTGCAGCCCGGCTCCGG
Organism: Nitrospirota bacterium; assembly: GCA_013334545.1. Lineage (GTDB taxonomy): Bacteria > Nitrospirota > UBA9217 > UBA9217 > UBA9217 > JAAXXJ01. The sequence goes on from JAAXXJ010000468.1 coordinate 1,036, forward strand.
GGTTGGGGGACACTGTATCGCGGTCGATCCTTGGTTCATCGTGTCGGATTATCCCCGTGAGTCGCGTCTGATCAATACCGCCCGCGAGATCAACAATTACAAGGCGTTCTGGTGTGCGGAGAAGATCAAGAACGCCATACTTGAGTTCAGGCTGAAACATGGTCGCCAGCCGGTTGTCTCGTTGATGGGGCTGGCATTCAAGCCGGACATCGATGACCTGCGGGAGAGCCCGGCAAGATATATCGCTCAAAAGGTAATGCAGCGCGAGCAAGGTGATTATCTGGTGGTCGAACCGAATATTGACTCGCATGGGGTATACCGCCTGACCGATTACAGGGAGGCGTATCAGCGGGCCGATATTGTGGCGTTTCTTGTGGCGCATCGGGAGTTCAAATCATTAGAGTGGCGTGAAGATGCAGTGCTTCTTGATTTTGCCGGAATTTTCAAACGCCAGGCAGTACAAGGTTTTATGTCGCACGCCTGAGCTGTTATGACCTCTTAGTTCCTTTCTGTATTCCCCCCATCTGGCATCTACCTCGATTTCTCATTAGCCTCATCTTGACTGGAATAAGCTCCGGAAGAGCAGGGTGCAACCTAATCCTTGATGGACAGAAAAAAAATGCTGTTGGTTTTCGGTACCAGGCCGGAAGCCATCAAGATGGCTCCGCTGGTCAAAGAACTCCAAAGCCGTCATGAAGCGTTCGAGACCGTGGTTGCCGTGACGGGACAGCATCGGCAGATGCTCGATCAGGTGCTTGAACTCTTCGGTATCGTACCTGAGTATGATCTGGATATCATGCGTCCGGGGCAGGATCTCTATGATGTGACGGCTCGGGTGCTGCACGGCATGCGCGGGGTACTCGAGACGTGCAAACCCGATTATGTGCTGGTTCATGGTGATACTACAACCTCCACGGCGGCAGCACTGGCGGCTTTTTACCGGCAGATTCCGGTGGCGCATGTCGAGGCCGGCTTGCGGACGTTCAATCATCACAGCCCGTGGCCGGAGGAGATGAATCGGCAACTGACGGGGCGCATCGCGTCGCTGCATTTCGCGCCCACCGCCATGAGCAGGGCGAAC
>JAAXXJ010000469.1 GCA_013334545.1 Nitrospirota bacterium
CTGATCGCGCTGCCCTTCCAACAAGAACCTCGACAGAAAGGCAATACGGTATTTCTAGATGAAAACTTTACGCCCTATGCAGATCAATGGGCGTATCTTGCATCGATCAAGAAGCTACAGCCGGATGTTGTCCAGCGCATTGCAAATGAAGCAATACGGCAAGACAGCGTGATCGGTGTGCAGAGATATTCCGATGAAGACGGGGACGATCAAACCCCATGGAATAGAACGCCGTCCCGAAAAAAACCGGAAAAGAAAGTCGCCGGTAAGTTTCCGGCAACGACACACGGAGTTTTCGCTCAGCGTCTCTTTGTCGAGAAAAAGGGGTTACCTTCACCTTTCCTGACCCGCATCAAGCGGCTGGCAGCATTTCAGAATCCCATGTTCTATGAAAAGCAGAACCTGCGCTTGTCCACGGCACGAATCCCTCGCGTGATATCCTGCTTCGAAGAGCACCCTGAGCACATCGCAATCCCGAGAGGATGTCTCGACAGTCTTCGTGAGCTGTTCATGGAGCATGGCGTTAAACTCGTGCTTAATGACAAGCGGATCGCGCCTGCCGGTCCATCGTATTCCTTCCATGGAACATTGAGAGAAGCGCAGCAGGAAGCTATTGACGAGATCCTTCGTCATGACCTCGGCGTCCTCTCCGCACCGCCGGGATTTGGCAAGACCGTTATCAGCGCTCATCTCATAGCGAAGCGCGGTTGCAGCACGCTTGTACTTGTCCACCGGAAAGAGCTCCTGGATCAATGGATTGCCCGGCTCTCCTTATTTCTTGGCATCGAACCGAAGGAAATCGGAAGGATCGGGGCAGGGAAGAATAAACCGAACGGAATATTGGATGTCGCCATGATCCAGAGCCTGGTTCGGAAGGATGAAGTCAATGATGTTGTCGCCGCTTATGGTCAAGTGATCGTGGATGAGTGCCATCATCTTCCGGCTGTATCCTTCGAACGTGTTCTGAACGAGGTCAAAGCACGGTATGTTGTCGGCCTGACCGCTACACCCTATCGGCGTGACGGACATCAGCCGATCATCCATATGCAGTGCGGACCTGTCAGGTATTCGGTGCATCCGAAGAGCCAGGAAGCCAGGACACAATTCAAACATCAGCTGATCTGCAGAACGACGAGTTTTAGCATGGAAGATCCCGACGCGTCAATTCAGCAAATATATGCTGCTCTTGTTACTGATGAACAACGGAATGCTCTTATTCTTGCCGATGTCCTGCAGGCAATCCAGGAGGGGCGTTCTCCGGTGCTGCTTACGGAGCGAAAAGAGCATCTCGACATTCTTGCTGAAAGCTTGCGAGGAGAGGTAAAACATCTCATAGTGCTGAGCGGCAGGCTATCCGCCAAAGAGCGGCGAGAAACAATGGCAAGACTCGCGGCAATACCCGATGGAGAAGTGAGGTTGATAGCAGCAACAGGTCGGTACCTTGGTGAGGGATTCGATGATCCGCAGCTCGATACGCTGATTCTTGCCATGCCATTTTCCTGGAAGGGGACGATAGTCCAGTATGCGGGAAGGCTTCATCGGGAGCATCCGGGAAAACAGGAAGTGCGGGTTCATGATTATGTCGATGCCAATGTACCCAAGCTGTTCAGGATGTACAAAAAACGATTACGCGGTTTTCATGCGATCGGCTATTCGAATGTTAATAAATGATTCGTGCCGGTTTCGTGCCTGCTAAGCGTAATTCCTCTGTAATTTCAAGCCTCCATGCGGGTTCAATTCCCGCCGCCTCCACCATTTAGTAAGTCATTGATTTTAAATGATTTTATTTGTCTTTAGGCAAAAATGCCATCCTAAAGACTTACGCGATCTTGAGCTAACTCCAATTCGGAATTAGCTCTTTTTTTTCATAACACCCAATAGGTCGGAGTATTTTTGGGGATATGTTGTAACAAATAGCATTTCAGTAAATCAGGCGGATGTGTAGCAATAGGTTCAATGGAGCCGCCCCCCACGGCACTCAGCAGTAGAAGCCAGCCGTCCTGGATACTTAGTACATTAATTTATAAATATGGTTACGTAAAATAGGCTTGTATTCAAAAGCAGCCTGTGGCATAATTGCAACCATGGAGGATGCATATGCCGCGAAAAAGCCC
>JAAXXJ010000470.1 GCA_013334545.1 Nitrospirota bacterium
CGCATGCGGAAGCAGCAACAGCAAGTGCCACCACGAAGACAGGCAGACCCGGCCGAGCCCGGCCGTGCCGGGCGAGGGGAAGTGCTGCGATGCCTGAAAAGGCTTGGTATCAGAACCGGCAGTGCATGCCTGCGCGAACCTGTAAACCGGGGTGCAGAATAAAGAAGCATCGCCGTGCATACGCGACCCACTTGCGATGGAGAAGACTCAGAATAGTATGCTTACCATCATTTTGCAACCGAGAAAATGACCGCGGGACATAGACAAGGCTCACGGAGAAATATCATCATTAAGTGGTCTTTCGGCTTCTCCCGCCACTGATCATCACGAGCGGCCACTACTGCACCGGAAGAGGATACATGCCCTTGAAGCTGTTCAGCTTTTCCCTGCAGACCGTCGACAGGTCCACATAGTTGCTCTGCAGGCAGTCCAGCATCTCGAGCGGGTCGCCTTTTTCGGAATTGCAGCGCGCATCTATCTCCTTTGAGCACGTCTCTTTCACAACAGCTGCGTTTGCTTTCGCTGTTTCCGCCCAGCCCCTGCAGGCGGCGGAAAACTTGTCTTTCCGCTCCTCGTAGCACCGCAGAAGGCGGCCGCCGCCCTTCGTAACGTCGCTGCAGATTGTCTTCATGTCCTCGGCGCAGGGGCGTGTCTGGGCGGTCGAAGTGACCGGGGCGAAGACCAGCGCCAGTACCGACGTGACCGCTACCACGATGACCGAAATCAACCTTGCTCTGACCATAGATGTTCCTCCTTCATATAGCGTTTCGCTCATGATCACCCTCCTCTTGCATCTGTACCGGTTTCAGATCCATCGTGCCTTATTGAAGGTCATTGAGCAGCCTCTGGTAGGCGGGCGCCTCGCGCAGGAGCCGGCCGGCAACCTCGCGGACCTTGTCGATCTGTTCCTTGGGCAGCTGCAGCCGGGTCTTCACCTGCTTGAAATAGAGGCGCTCGGCAGGGTCCTTCAGGTTCTCGAAGGTGACCTGCGCCACGTATCCGCTCCGCTCCGGAGATTCCGCCTGCCAGGCCACAAGCTTGTCCCGCACCTGCTCCACCGCATCGAGGGAGATCCGGTCGACGGGGATCGACCACATCTGGTCCGTTACGATGTCGGTATCCGGCGGCGCGGGAGAGCGGTCCCAGTCCACCACCGGGAAACGCAGAGCGTTCACAATGATGACCACCACCTTCTTGGCCCGGCGGAGCGCAGGCAGCACTGTCTCGTCCGGCTCGACCTTCAGGAGCTCGAAGGCCCTGAGCACCTCGGTGAGTCCGAGATTTTCTGAAAGGCCGCCGTCGAATAGGTGAATGTAGGGACGGTTCGGGTTCTCGTAGGACTGGAGCGCGCGCGCGCGAAGCAGGGCGCGGCCCGGCGTCTCGGACCCGCCGCTCGCTGCCTCGGCAGCGGCTATCCAGGCCGGCGCCTTCCTGCCGCAGGTCCCGCCGCGGTTCTCCAGGGTGATGGGTGTGAGCAGCGGCGGCAGCGCTGTCGAGGTGGCAACGGCCCGCGCGACCGTTACCTTCGAGAGGTCGCCGCAGATAGCGTCGAAGTAGTCCTGCGTATAGCTGAACCGGGCACCGGTGGTGACATCGGTGCCGTTGATGATCACGAAGGGCCCCTTTGCCCGCTTCAGGTCGTCGAAGGTTGCATGGTCGAACACCGTCTCGTCGTAGAGTTCGGCAAAGAGGTCCGACTTTCCGAAGGTCCCGGAGGGAAGCCGGAACCAGTTGGTCGGGGTAACAATGCGCCACGCCAGCTCGCTCTCGAAATTGCGCGACAGCACCTTGGCCTTGAACTCCTCGAAGGTCTTCTCGCCGCGGAGCGCGTAATAGGCGGCAGGGAACGTCCCCCCCGACACCGCCGAGATCACGTCCACCTCGTCAATGAGGCGGCGCTTCTTGCCGTTCACCGTCACCTCGGTGCGGCGCAGCTCTTCCAGGACGCCGTAGCCCAGCGCGGCGGCGCGCGTGCCTCCGCCGGAGATGGCGAGGACCACCAGCAGGTCGTCGGATTGGCCGGGGCGGGGAGCCTCGGCGAGCCGGTAGCCCGGCACGCCGGCCTGCTCAAGCTTCGGTGTGGTGGGCCAGTGGGCGCAGCCGCCTGCGAATAC
>JAAXXJ010000149.1 GCA_013334545.1 Nitrospirota bacterium
CCGGCCTCGACCGTCGAGCCTTCGGCCACCAGAGGGAACATCTCGACGGCACCGCTGGCGCCGGCAGCCGATGCGAGCATCGACCACACGCGGTCGGCGACGGGGAGTCCGTCCGGAGCACCGGGCCGGTGCGCTTCGATGCGAGTTCGTGGCTGATGCTCGCCGGCATCCTTTCCCTGCAGCAGCCTGTGGTCCGCCGGTTCGGCATCGTTCTGGTCGCCGGGGCCTTTGTGTTCCGGGCCGCTGCGGTCTTCGGCACTGCCCCCTGGATGATCATCGGCGAAACGCTCTTTTCCCTCCTCTTCCTCGCGGCGCTCATCCTCATCGTGTTCCGGCAGGTCTCGCAGGAAGGGCCGGTGAGCGCACACCGGGTCCGCGGCGCCATCGCCCTTTACCTCCTCATCGCAATGCTCTTTGCCTTCCTCTACGGGCTCGCCGAGGAGCTTGCACCCGGGGCGTTCAATCTCCCCGGGAGCCTGGCCGGCGGGATGGCACGCGGCGAGACCTTCTACTACTTCAGCGTCGTGACGCTCACTACCGTGGGATTCGGCGACATTACCGCGGTCCACCCCTTTGTACGCTCCCTCGTCATGCTCGAAGCGCTGATCGGCCAGCTCTATCCGGCCATCCTGATCGCCCGGCTGGTCACCTTGCAGCTCGAAACGCGGCGCAGCGGCAAGTAAGGTCCTTCCCACATCGGGATGAAAATACCAAAATGCATAGCGGTTGTGCGGCCTCGCGCTCATGCTGCCGGACGTGAATGATCTTCACCCGGCAGCAGAACGTCCTCCTTCGTCCAGCGTGTCGCCCGCAACCCACTCTTTGAGAAGCGTGTAGGTCACGGCGAGCATCACCGGGCCGATGAAGAGGCCGATGATCCCGAAGGCGATGAGGCCGCCGATGACCCCGGCGAATATCAGCAGGAGCGGCAGGTCGGCCCCCTTCCGGATGAGGAAGGGTCGGACGAAGTTGTCGATGGTGCCCGCGACGATAAGGAAGACCAGCAGCACCGTTCCCCGTCCCGGCTGGCCGGACCAGTAAAGCCAGATGACCGCAGGGATCATCACCAGGAACGGACCGACCTGGGCCAGGCAGAAGAGCACTATCACCGCGGTCAGCAGGCCCGCGGCGGGAACGCCGGCCACGAACAGGCCGACCCCGCCGATCGCCGCCTGGATGAGCGCTGTCACCACGACGCCCAGCACCACGCCCCGAACCGCCTTGCCGGCAAGAATGGCCGCCTCCTCTCCCCGGCGACCGGCCAGTCTTCGCGCAAAGTTCAGGACCCCTTCCCGGACAACGGTGCCTTTCGCGTAGAGGATCATCGAGATGATCACCGTCAGCAGGAACTGCACGATCGTCATGCCGATGCTGCCCGCCTGCGCCATGAACCACTGCATCGCCGTCCGAGCGTAGGGGAGCATGACAGTCGTACGTTCTTCGGTGCTCAGCGCGGCGAATTCCCGCCAGCGCCCGGCGATCCTGGCGCCGGCAACCGGAATGCTGCTGATCCAGTCCGGCGGAGCAGAGAGGGATAGCGATGACAGAGAACTGACATGCGCTGATATGTTATCGACATTGCCGAGGATGGTAGCGACAGCAAACGTGATCGGGACGAGGATGACCAGCAGGATCAGTACCGCCATGGCAGCAACGGCAAGGCCGCGCCTCCCCCCGAGACGCCTCTCGAAACCTTCGAAGGCCGGCCAGGTGGCCACGACGATCACCGATGCCCAGATAAGGGACATCAGGAAGGGCCGCATGACCCAGAAAGTTGATGCGATCAGGATCGCGATAAAGAGCACGGACAGCGTTGTATGGGTGATATCGAGCGGACCAAGATTCCTTTCTTTCATTTTCGTAATGATCCTTTCCTGCTGATGGAAATCTTCGATTCTCAAAACTGAAGGGAGTGCTGTTAGAGAAAATATAGCAGATATCTGCAATAATGGTGAAATCACGTCTGACTGAGTATAATAAAAAGCCTCTCTCCCGGTGGACGTCTGTGCAGGTGCGGCGAGAATTCTGAATGTCGCTTGCCTTTATCCGTTCCCTCGCCTATAATTATCCCATGGAGTCCGAAAACATGCTGTTTGTTACCGGAGGTCATCATATGATCCAGCACCAGTCCCGTCCCGTCGTCATGCTTGCATTGCTAGCCATTCTGCTGCTCTGTACAGCGCTGACGGCCGACGCCGCGGACAGGGACCCTTTTTCCAGCGGCAGCGGTCGGGCCTCGGTCCTCATCGGGAACGGATACGCCTTCAATGAGTCCTATCTCATCGTCGGCATCGGCGTCGGGTATTTCTTTGCAAAAGGGCTGGAAGTAGGCCTGGACGCAGAGTTCTGGTCTGGCAGCGATCCGGGCATCACCAAGATCAGCCCGGAGGTCCGGTACGTGGTGCCCACCGGCAGCGCGCTCAGACCCTATGTCGGCGCCTTCTATCGACGGACCATGATCGATAACTACGACGACCTCAACTCCACCGGGGGCCGCGCCGGTCTGTATCTGGTGTCAGGACAAGGCAGCTACTTCGGCGCCGGGGTGGTCTACGAGAAATATCTCTCCTGCGACCAAACGGTCTATAGTTCCTGCAGCGACACCTATCCCGAGATCATCTTTGCAATCGCTTTTTGATCTGCGCTCGTGAACCGTACATGCCCTTCTTTATCCTGATCAGGGGCCTCCTGTGTCGGCCAAAAAAATAACAATACCGCCCTGCTGATCCTCGCAAATAAAAGAGCCCTGCAGCTCACAAGACAGAACGGCAGGGCTCAAGCCTTATAGGTTAATCCTGATCAATGTCTTCAAAAATTATTTTCGTCACCTTTCTTGCGTGCCCAAGAAATGTGACCGAAAGAAGGGCACCCAGCGAAAATTCTTTACGCCAGGCTCGGTCGTCCTCGGTACATTTCGGAAACTCGCCCTTCGGGCTCAGACAGTCCGAAATGCTTCACCCTCGGACTCGGTCGCCTGGCTAAATTTTCGCATGGGAACCACGCAAGAAACTTTGATCCTAATCTTTACCCAAACCCTGCACGTCCCCGGAGCGGACCTATGAAATTTTGGGGCACCTGTCTCGGCCTAAGGCAGCGTCCCAAAGGGCGAACGCGCACTGTCTGAGGCCGCAGGCCGAGTTTGCGCGGTCGAGCGGACGTGGCCTTAGACAGGTCAAAAATTTCATTGTCGCCCCCTGCATCACACTACAGGGGGTCTCCGATCCTCAGGGAAGCTGCTATTCTAACCGCTCGCTATGCGCTCGCTCCTGGATTAAGGACGCGAAGGGGATGTGCAAAAATAATACTTCATCCTCTTGAGGACGCAAGCTGAATAAAAGCCACCCACATCAAACCCAGAAGACCCAAAAATATCACTTCAGACCTGTGTCCTTTAGCGCGGTGGACGCCGTGAACGAGTGCCGGAACGCGACTCCGATCATTACATCCGGAAGATGAAATCCAGCTTCCAGATGTCGAAATCAGGCGTGCTCGAAGCTCTGCTGACATCGATCCACGTCTTATAATAGCCGAACTGCAGAGCGAACTGGCGGTTTGCCTCGAACCTGACGCCGACGCCGGCATTGTAGCTGATATCATTCTCTGTTTTGGTCGGGACATAGGAGCTGCAGACATAACCCCACCAGGGGTCATACCAGCAAGACGTCGATCCTGAGCCGGTCGGGATGTTCGTATCCACATAGGTGATGCCTACTCCGCCGGAAACGAAGGGCGTGAAGTCGCCGTTCATGAAGTAATAGACCCCGTTCAATGATATCGTGGAGGTGTCCACATAGTTGCTGTATTTTCTCGTTGTGCCGTCGGTATTGACCGTTGTTGCGTCATAGGTCCGGGAGTTCCAGTTGAAGAGACCGTTCAACTGAAAGTTATCGGTGAAGTTGTAGCCGAAACCGAAGCCGAAACCATAACCACTATTTATGTCCACGCTGGTCCCGTTCTGCCCGCTGATCCTTGCAGAATCAGCATAGAGAAGCGGAAGGGTGAACTCCCAGGTCCCTGCCCGTCCTCCGGGCCGGACCGCGGTGTACGACTGCGCATCGGCAGGACCAGGCATGATCGCCCAGAGAGCAGCCAGAACAACTGCCAAAGCCACGAACCTCCTCACAACACACATAGTGAACCTCCTCAAAAGTAGGATTATTTTTTTCCGTCGCTTTGCTGCTTAACTCATGGGTCAAAATGCCAGAATGATGCCGGCATTCGCTGTAAATTGGGAGAGCACGTCGCCCTGCACCGTGACCAGACAGGCGCCATTGGAGCAGAAGACGCCGCCGCTCCCATTGAACAACGTGCCGAACCACCGGGCATCGAGCCTGATCCCCACATGCTCCGTCAGGTACATTTTCACGCCGCCGCCCAGGCTGAGCGAGAACTTCGTCTCCGAGTCAAGCCCCTCCTGTTTCGGGACCATATGCGTGGCACCGAAGGTCCCTACAACAAAAGGCCGTATCTTACCGGTCGCCTGGCCGTAAGTCCCTCCGATATGGTAGTATTCAACGTTCACATCGAGCAGCGGATTGCCGGTGAACAGCCCCTGATCCGCCTTCAGCTTGGTCTGCTGGCGGCTCAAGTACACCTCTATCCAGGCGTCTGCGTCCCCGGCCTGCCTGAAGTCCAGCATGATGCCGTAGCTCGACGTTTCATCGAAGCTGAGTGTATTGCCAGTTGAAGCATTGGTGAACTCCCCACCCGCGGTGTACCCGGCGAAGGGCGTGATCTCGAATTCGGCGGCCATTGCAGGAGTGGTCATCGCCATTCCGATAAGGATGCCGACAAAGAGATGAAATATTCGTGGTTGCATGGATTGGCCTTCCTTCTCTGCACCGAAGTGCATTCTCGCTCATGAAGGATAGAAGCTATGGCCCTTATGAAAAGTGGTATCACCTGTCATAGGCAGGGACCGCGCCGCAGCAGCCTCTTCAGCGACGCCCTCCCCCTCCTCCGCCGCGTGCCGCCGGCATCGGCCTCGGGGCCGGGGCCGGCATGGGCCGCGAGGGCAATTGCGATACATGCGGCGGTGAGGGCGGTCTGACGTTCGGTGGCGGCATGCCGCCCGGGGGGGGCATGGGAGCTCCGACGACCACATTGCCTCCGTAATACCCCGGATAGCCGCCATAATATCCGCCATAACCATAGACGCCTACGGAAGCCGTACCGGAGTAGGAGCCGTCCGAGGCGCAGCCCGATGCAAGCAGAGTCATTGTCATCAACAGGAGGCCTGTGACCATTTTTCTGCGGGCGCGGGATATCATGGTTTGCCCTCCCCTTCGTCCTCATCCTTCCACTCAGCCACGGCAATCGCCGCGCCCGCAGGATCGAGGAACACCGCGACCTTCCCGCCCCGGATCTCCGGGCTCGGCGGCACAACGATGCGTCCGCCGGCGCGTTCAATGCTTGCAACGGTCTGTATCAGGTCCTTCACCCGCACATAGGGCAGCCATGTGGATGGGACGTTGGCGCGTTCGATCTCAAGGATACCGGCTCGGGGAAATCCGGCCGCCACCAGATGCAGTTCCGGCCGGTCTCCGGGGCTTTCCTGCTTCGCCACGGCGTAAGCGCCCAAAGGACGGTAGAACTCAGACATCTTTGCGGCGTCCTTGGCCCAGAGCTCAAGCCAGAGCCATGCATTGTCGGAAGGAAATGTGTCGGAAGGATCACCGCTCGTAGTGTGGATCACGCCGAAGATCGCTCCTTCGGGATCTGCCAGCATGGCCATCTCACCCCGTCCCGGAAGTGTTTTCGCCGGTACCAGGACCTTGCCGCCGGAAGCGGCAGCTTGTTGCGCAGCGCGGGCCGCGTCGGGCACCGACATGAGCGGCAGCCATCGCGCCGACCGCGCGGCATCGGCGGGTTTCGCATAGTGGATGATCCCTGCGATCGGACGCCCATTCACACGCACGAGGGTATAGGCATCCTTGCCTGAACCTTGGGTGTCGTACTGCCAGCCGAATACCTCCCGGTAGAAGGTCTTCTCCGCCTCAACATTGTCCGCCAGCAGTTCCCCCCACACCCACCGCCCCTGGATGCGGACATCCGTTGGTATATCGCTGATGGCAGGCCATGATGGCCGGGTCGTGGTGCACCCCCCGGCCAGGAACAGCAACAGCCCGGCCAGAGCGATCGTATTTACTATGGTATTTCTCATCTCTATGCTATGCCTCCCTCAGGGGTCTGCATTCCCCCGGCAGGAACCGGGGGAGTGCTTATTTGCCGCCGGCATCTGCTCTGAGACGCCGTTTGCCGGCAGCAGCGGCATGGGGAAGATTGTACGATGAACAGGGACCGAACGGTACAAGTTTTACATCAGTTGGCCGGTCTGGTCATTTCACTCATCAGGGCCTTGTCGAGCAGCATGATCTCGATCCTGCGGTTCTTCTGACGTCCTTCCGGCGTATCGTTCGGGGCCACGGGATCGTATTCACCTCGTCCGGACGGGACCATGCGCTCTGGCGGGATGCCAACCTCCTGCAGGTAGCGCACGACATTGGTGGCCCGTGCGACCGAAAGCTCCCAGTTCGACGGGAACGTGGCCTGGAGCGACTTTGCGACCGGCACATTGTCCGTATGTCCCACGACCCGGATGATCTTGTTCTCGTACCCCTTCAGGGCATCACCGACCTTTTTCAATACGTCCTTGCCGCCCTTCTTTAATGTCGCCTTGCCGGAGTCAAAGAATATCTGCTCCGCCAGGTCCACGGACAGCATGTTCTTGTACTGCCTCACCTGCAACTGGCCTTTCTCCACTTCCTTCGAGAGGCCCTGCACCAGTGACTCGTACTGCTGCTGCCGCTGCTGGTTTGCTGCGACGAGAGCGGCCTTTTCCTGTGCCAGGGATCCGACCTCCTTCTGCATGGAAGCGTTCTGCTGCGTCAAAGAATCGATCTGCTGCTTCAATGCCGTATTGTCCTTCTCCAACGAGGTCTTCTGCTTCTCCAAGTCACCCTTCTGCTTCTCCAGGTCCGTCTTGTTCTTCTGCAGCGTAGCGATCTCCTCGTTCTTCGCCGTTTCCATCTTTTTGAA
>JAAXXJ010000150.1 GCA_013334545.1 Nitrospirota bacterium
AGAGCGTCAGAGAGCGTCGCAATGCCCGCGGAAACCTTGCCCTGCCGCAGGCGCCGTTTGCCGCCGCGGATGTGAAGCCGGGCCCGCCGGAGCGGGCCTTCAAGCGGACCGAGCGCCGCCTCGTTCATCAATCCTGCATGGGGCATGAAAGACCCTCCGACGCATGCTGTCGCGACAACGTCATTCGCATGAGCAGGAGAACATCATCACCTGCAAGGATATTATATCACCGGAAGGAGAGAGAACTGAAGGGGGAAATGATGCCTCGGCCTTCATGACGGAAACATATCGATGCGTTCAATGAGCGGATCGGGCGGGCGGCCAGTGCCCCGCTTCCCCGCTTCCACCGGGACGGCTTCGATCAGGGGGACCACGCGGGTGAAGCGTAGTTCGCATCGTTGGGCGTCATGCGTTCCAGCTCGGTCCCGTCGGCATTCATGATGAAGATGCCCGTCTTCCCTTTCCGGGTCGAGCTGAACACGATCTGCCTGCCCGTAGGCGACCACATGGGGTTCTCGTCATTCCCCGGCCCGTCGGTCAGGATGCGGAAGTCGGACCCGTCGGGGTTGATCGTGGCGATCTTGAAGAGGCCCTTCACCTGGGAAGCGAACACGATCCGGTCGCCGCGCGGCGACCAGTGGGGCGACGCGTTGTAGGAGCCTTCGTAGGTGATCCGGCGCAGGTCGGACCCGTCAACGCCCATGATGTAGAGCTGCGGGGACCCGCCCCGACCCGAGGTGAACACGATCTCCCGGCCATTGGGCGACCACGAGGGGGATACGTTGTCGGCGATACCGAAGGTAAGCCGTTCGACATCATTGCCCTCCATCGATATCGTGTAGATCTCCGCCCCGCCGTCCCGGGACATGGCCATGGCGAGCCGCTTGCCGTTCGGCGACCATGCGGGCGAAATATTGAGCCCTTCGGAACTTGATATCTTCCAGCGCCGGCCGGTCTCCAGGTCCAGACCGAAGAGGTCGGGGTTCTTGTCGCGGTAGGAAACGTAGGCAAGGATACGTCCGTCAGGGCTCCAGGCCGGGGACATGCAGATCGCCCGGTCGGCAGTGAGCTTCTTTATATTCTGGCCGTCGTAGTCCATGACATAGAGCTCTTTCTTGCCGGTCTTGTCGGACACGAAGGCGATGCGCGTTCGTGCGATGCCCTTCTCGCCTGTGTACTGGGACACGATCTCGTCTGCGAAGGTATGCACCATGCGGCGGACCGTTTCCTCATTGCCATAATATTCCTTGTTCGCCATGCGCATGCCGGTCACGGCGTCAAAGAGCCTGCCGGAAAGCATCAGGTCGCTCCCTTTCCGCGACAGGCGCGCCCACACTGCTCCGGTCAGGCCTAAGGTGCCGCCCCGCTTGACGATCTCTGCAGTCGGATCGTCCTTCCCCGCGTAGTTCAGGTCGATCTTCTTCGGATCCAGCACGTCGAAGATCTGGGAGCGGCGCAGGTCCGACTGCAGCACCTCCAGGACCAGGTTCCGAAGGGCGGGTGCGCCGGCATCGTCATAAATGTCGATCACCGCAAGAGGGATCTTTTTCGGCTCCCCCTTGACCACGCCGAGGTAGTACTGGGATAGGGCGATCGAAGGGATCGTCGCGAGCAGCGCGGTCAAGATCAGGGCTATTATGATTCGCATGCGCATGGTCTTGTTCACTACGTCATGATGCAGTCGTACCGCGGTCAAACTTCAGTCGTGAGGCAGTTATGCTGCAGTCATGGGGCAGTCACTCTGGCTCCTCGATTGCTTCTCGACTGCCTCTTGACCGGCTCTTAACTATTCCTTCTCCATCAGGTCCACGCTGAAGGTCTCGTAGTCCTTGAAGAACCCTTCCGGCAGCGGCGGAAACGGGCTAGATGCAAGGATGGCGCGCATGGCGGCTTGGTCGAAATAGAAGCTTCCGCTCGATTCCTGGAGATTCGCCTCACCCACCCGGCCCGAGCGCAGAATGCGGAACGTTACCTTCACCTTGGCGCCTTTAGCGCCGGGCGGGGGGTTCCAGTTCCGCTCCACCTTGTCGCGCACGATCAGGAGATAGGGGGGGAACTGGAACTCCTGCGTCGTACTCGCAACAGCAACAGACTCCTGCTTCATTCCCGCGGCCGCGGAAGGCTGGGCAGGCTCCGCCTCCTCCACGGCCTTCTTCGCGTGCTTCGTGTCAAGCTCCGGCATGGCGTCCTTCCTGACCGCAGCGGGCAGCGACGGGGCCGGTCTTGCTCCGGCCTTTGCCGGCGCAGCCTTTGCTTTCGGCATTGCCTGCGGTTTCAAGACCGGCGCGGGAGCATGAGCGGCCTGCTCGGACATCGTGGGGGGAAGGTTCGCTGCGCTCGGCGGGAGGTCCACCAGTTTTACCCGGTAGGATGGAGGGACCACAAATCTCGGCGACCCCTGGACGACCAGGAACAGCACCGTGAAGAAAAAAATGACGTGGCTGATGAACGAGAAGAGGACGGCCCTGGTAAGCTCTCCACCGGACTGGCCGATCCTCTTGCCGGTGAGCAGCTTCATTTGCCGCTCTCGCCTCCCGCCGCCTCGGTGACCATGCCCAAACGGTCGATGCCGGCCCGCTTCACCACGTCCATGACCTGCACCACGGCGCCGTAAGGCGCGTTCCGGTCGGCCCGGAGATAGACATTGACCTGGGGCTTGCGCTTCCTGATGGCGGAAAGGATGCCCCCGAGCTTTGCGACGTTGACGCGCTCCTTCTCGACGAACACTTCCTGGGCCCGGGTCACGGTGATCACGATACGGTCCTCGGACTTGATGGTATTGGCCTCGGACCTGGGCAGGTTCACGTCCAGCCCGCGGCTCATCATGGGAGAGATAATCATGTAGAAGAACAGCACCACCAGCAGCACGTCGATCAGCGGCACCAGGTTTAGCTCGCGGATGATATGGCTGGTCCTCCGTTGCGTTCGCATGGCTATTTCCTCAGATACGTGCGGCTCACGAAGCTCATGAACTCGATGGAGAAGGAGTCCATGCGCGTCGCCATGTCCTTGACCTTTTCCGCGAAGTAATTGTAGGCGATCACGGCCGGGATGGCCACAAAAAGGCCGCCCGACGTGTTGATGAGCGCCTCGGCGAGGCCTGGCGCCAGGGCCCCGATGTCGCCCGAGCCCTTGAGGCCGATGCCGTAGAAGGCGTCCATGATGCCCCAGACCGTGCCGAAGAGGCCGAGCAGCGGGCCCACGGTGCCTGTCGTGCCGAGGAACGCCAGGTAGCGCTCCATGTACACGACCTCGTCCTGCGCCGTGATCTGGAGCGAACGCTCGATCTCTTCCGTGACCAGGGGCCGGTCCGCCTCGGTCACCGTGCCGCCGGGAAGGGACTTCACGATGCTCTCCACTTCCTTATGGCCATCAATAAACAGCGTCGCGACGGGGCTGAACTTCATCTGGTTGGCGCTTGCCAGCAGTTCATCGATGTTCTTCGTCTTCCGGAAGACCTGCAGGAACGCCAGAGACTCCTTCTCCGCCTTCCGCAGGTATTGGAACTTGAGCAGGATCATGGCCCAGGACACGACGGAAAAACAGAGCAGGATCATCATGATGACCTTGCCCATCCATCCCGACTCCATGAACAGCCCGACGATCCCCGGCGCCAGACCGGGCGTCGCCGCCAATGCTAGTGCGTACATTATGAGACCTCCCGAAAGAATATTCAACCTTGAACCTTTAATTCGTCATCAGCCAGGGCTGATGACCTTCCCCATCCCCGACACATCGTACCCGCCCATGCTTTCGATCTGCTTCCGGAACTCCCGGTCCTCCCGGACGATCTGGAGGAGCGCCTGGAGCATCGGAGTCGCATAGTGTTGTTCCGGGATGGCGAGGTCGTAGCGTTCCTGCGCCACGGGGACGAAGTCGAGGCCGAGGGCCTGGGCGGCGGAGAGCACCGCGAGCCCGGTGTCCGCGGCGCCCGAGACCACTGCCGCAGCCACGGCCATGTGCGTAAATTCCTCGTGATGATACCCTTTTACCCTGTTCGGGTCAATCCTTAATCGTTTGAGATAGAGGTCCGTCAGCAGCCGCGTGCCCGCCCCGGCCTGGCGGTTCACGAAGACCACGTCCTCGCGCACCAGGTCCTCGAATCCCCTTACATTCTTCGGGTTGCCCGACCGTACGATGAAGCCCTGTGTCCGGTACACGAGGTTCACCAGCACGGTCTTCTGTTCCGGCAGGTACTTTTTGATGTAGCCGACGTTGTATTCGCCCGTTTCCTCGTCGAGCAGGTGCGTCCCGGCGAGGTGCGCCTCACCGCGCTTCAGCGCGAGCAGGCCGCCCAGGCTGCCCACGTGGGCTGACGACAAGGACAGTTCGGGATGCTTCTTCTTGAGGAAATTGCCGAGCACATCGAGCGCGTTGTCATGGGAGCCGATGCAGACGACGGTGTTCGCGATCTCGTAGCGCGGCCTGAGCAGTTCGACGGTCACGGCGTGGCCTGCGGCAATGCCCTCGCTTGCTGCCGGGACGCTGATGATGCCGTCGGCCCGCACCAGCGACATAAGCGCGCCGGCTCCCCGGGTCACGGGCGTGGCAATGAGATTGCCTGACACGCTCCCGAGCTTGACGCGGATGAACTCCTCCTGTCCGAGGCTTGATGCGACCTGGCGGGAAAGCTTTGCGATGACCGTCTCGGCCTCCGGCATGGTCCTGCCCTGGAGCGCGTACAGGATGGGCTTGATGAAAAGGTTGAAGGTGAGCGCGGCGGAGACCGGATACCCGGGGATGCCGATGACCGGCTTGCTTTGCGCGATGCCGAGGATGACCGGCTTGCCCGGCTTGATGTTGACGCCGTGGACGTACACCTTCCCGAGGTCGGCGATCACCTGGGCAGTGAAGTCCTCCCGGCCGGCCGATGAACCGGCGTTGATCACCACGAGGTCGGACTCCAGGAGGGCATGTTGGATTATCTGCCGAAGCAGGACTGCCTCGTCCTTGACGATCGACCGTCTGACGGGAGTGGCCCCGCACTCGGTGGCCATGGCGGAGAGCATGGTGGAATTGAAATCGATGATGTCTCCTTTTATGAGCGCGCTGCCCGGCTCCACGAGCTCCGTGCCTGTGGGTATGACAGCGATCCTCGGTCGTTTTCGCACCATGATCATGGTGTGGCCGCTCGCGAGCATGGCCGCCATGTCAACGGGACGTATCACGTGGTTCTCCGGGATAATGAGCTCCGTGGCGACGATGTCCTCTCCCACGAGCCGCACGTGCTGCCACGGCGTTGCGGGCTTCAGGATCTCGACCTCGCCCTCCGAGACTTTCTCCACGTCCTCGATCATGATCACCGCATCGAAGCCGTCAGGCATGGGATCGCCGGTATCGACAGCGATCGCCTGAACAGGAACAGCGAGCCGCTTGGGCCGCGTCTCAGCAGCGCCGAAGGTGTCGATGAACTTCACCGCAAAGCCGTCCATTGCTGCGGAGTGATAGAAGGGCGATGAGATCTTCGCGATACCTGCCTCGGAAGTGACGCGGCCGAGCGCATCGCTCACGGGGATCCGTTCGCCGGGCAAGGGCCCGCCGATGCCTGCGGCCTTCAGCGCTTCATGGTATATCTGAAGCGCCTCAGCGAGCGGCGTGTTGGAAAGGAATTTTTTCTGTTTGTAGGACATAATATTTACGAACGGACTCTATCCCTCTTGAAGTTTGTCTATGATCCAATGCGATAGCAGGACCGCAGGCACGCCGAACAGAGGAACCGTCAGCAATGCTATCGGAGAAGTAGACGCACCCGGCAATCCTTTCACGGAAGCGATGATAATGCTGACGAGCAGAAACAAGTACCATGCGAGCACGGGAACAACACGCACAAGCCATCGAATCAATATCTTTCGATAGGCAAGACCACTCGCCAAGTCCTGCTTTGTCAGAAGCGACGCTAAACCGAATGGCACGGTGTTGATGGCAGCACCCGTCAATAATGGGACGATCTCCTCTGTCTCTTGAAAAAACAATCTATGAAGTTGTTGCCACCCACTAGTAGCCAAGAGCACTCCGATGAACGCTCCTATGGGCAGCGCGAATCCAACAATGCTAGGGGACCAAATGAGCAGTTTACGATAGCCGCCATGGAGCGGGATCAGGCTATCCCTGTTGCGCATCAGAGGATCGCTCATGGTTGAGCTCTCTCCAGCACAGCAGACCTGCTCATCCCGACCTTCGGACCATCGCGCACCACAAAACCTGCAGACTTCCCGTAGCCAAGTATCTCCTCGAACCGCCTCGGGGACACATGCATGCGCGGTTCGACGCAGAGCATCGAGCCGTTAGGCTTCAGCGCCTTCGCCGCCTGGCCGAAGAACCGGGGGATGTCCTTTACTTCATGCACCATCCAGAAGGCCAGCATGAAGTCTACCTTGGAATCGGTTATCGTGATGTCATCCGGTTCACCCAGGGTGGTGGTGATGCGGTCCTGTACGCCTGCTCTGACAGCGCGTTTCTCAAGGTACTTTAGCATCTTTTCCTGAAGGTCCACGGAGAGCACCCGGCCTGCAGGCCCGACCATCCTTGCCATGGCAACGGAGAAGTAGCCCATGCCGCAACCGATGTCCGCCACGGTCATACCTTCCCTGACAAGGCTCCCGAGAATGCGCTCCGGGTCCTGGAACCATTTCCGAAGCGGGTTGTCGAAGGTCCATGCCAGCCACCAGGGACAGACATGCCCATCAAGGGAAAGAAGCTTTTCGATCAATTTGGACATTTTTAAGGTTCCTTCTACCGTGTGCGCCGAAGACGCCCACAGGAGGAATATTCCGCAATCCACGATTAGAACAGCCTCACTTCCACTTCCTCGCCCGCCTCGATGCCGATGGTGTTCACCGGCACCACCACAGTGCCCGCGGCCTTCACCAGCGTGCTGATGAGACCTGACGCCCCGAACACGGGACGCGCCCAGAGGCCGTCCTCGCGCTTCTCGAGCGTAACGCGCACGTGGTCCTCGCGGCCCGGCGAGGACGCGATGCTCCGGCTGAGCTTTGCCTTCACCGTGCGGTACGGCGAGACGCCTACAAGCGCGGG
>JAAXXJ010000471.1 GCA_013334545.1 Nitrospirota bacterium
GGGTCTCCTCCCTGATCACACTTACCTGATAACACTTGGCAGCATGTAGCCCATGGGCTACAATCCCTCCATGATCGAAATCCGCAAGTCCGAGTCTTATGCCAGATGGATTGACGGGTTGCGCGATATCCGTGCGCGGGCTCGAATTCTTGCGCGAGTCGAGCGTCTAGCTACCGGAAATCCTGGAGATGTCACCAGTGGGTGAAGGCGTTTCAGAGATGCGGATCGATTATGGACCCGGTTATCGGGTGTATTACACACAGCGGGGGCGGGGCTTGTTATTCTGTTGGCCGGTGGTGACAAGAGTACCCAGGCACGGGATATCAAAACTGCCTTGCGCCTAGCGCGGAACCTTTAGGAGCATACTATGGCCAAGACAATCACCACTCGATACGATGTTGCAGAGCACCTTCGCACCGCAGAGGATATGGCTGCTTATCTTGAAGCCTGCTTGGAGGAGGCTAACGGGGATGCTGCGTTCATTGCAAAGGCACTGGGAGATATTGCACGTGCGAAGGGCATGTCTCAGGTGGCGCGGGATGCCGGCTTGTCCCGCGAAAGTCTTTACAAGGCACTGTCTGGAGAACGGACTCCTGGCTTCGACACAATCCTCAAAGTCATAGGGGCGCTAGGATTAAAACTGCACGCCGAAGCAGTCACTGGGGCTGGCTCAAAGTCCCAACACGCTGCTTCAGCGGACGGCGAAAAAGCATGCCGCCCCTGAGCAGCTCGTTATGGGATAAACTAAGGAGTGAAATGATGCCTCATGTTATCGTAAAGCTCTATCCTGGAAGATCTGAGGAGCAGAAGACTAGACTCGCCGAAGAGATCGTTAAGGATGTTGTCGCTATTGCAAAGTGCGAGGAAAAGTCAGTTTCAGTGGCATTCGAAGAAGTCAAACCGGAAGAATGGGCAGAGAAAGTTTATAGACCGGACATCCTTGAAAACCAGCAAAGGCTGTACAAGAAACCAGGATATAACCCATTTGGGTAGCCCGGGAGTTTACCAAGCGGATCATTTCCCAGACCAAGGGGGGAAAGCGAAACAACAAAATTACAACTCACTCCAGCGGACGGCTTCCAGCCGCCGCTGAGGTTTTCGTAGGACAAAAGAGCGACCTTTCATGCCCGAGTTGGTGGAACACGCGGATCACATCGAGATTCGCTCTCCGATGCGCAGGGGCTTACGCCTGGCCTTCGCACTGCTTGCCCTGTTCCCGCTCTTGGCCCCCTACGAACTGCTCGTGCGCATCGACTGGCAGAGCCGCCTCGATCCATTCTTTCTGGTCGCAGCGTTCATCTCTATCGGCGCTGTCGCGCTGAGCGGGTTCCTGATCTTCGCGGCAGTCGCCGGGTTGAGTTCGCGCATGGCCTTCGATGCGACGCGGAAGACATTTACTTACTCGTCGGGGGCTCCGCTCGTGCGCAGGGCTACATCCGTGTATCCGATGTCCGCACTCAAACGTATCGACGTTGAGAGCCGTGAGTGGAGCGACAGTGCACCTACGCATCATCTGCGGGTTCTCACTTCGGACGGCGAGGGGTTCGAGAGCGATTCATCTTGGTCGCGTAACGAGATCGAAGATATCAGGATCCGTGTCGATATGTTCTTGAAACGAACTTTGGAGGCATGGCCGTCTTCCTAACCCATCACTTCAGCCGACGCACAACCCGCGCGGCTGATTTGGACGTTAGCACCAAAACACTAAGGATATACCAACATGAAACAATGGTATGAAGAATTATTCGAAAACTACGGAATGAAATATGATAACGAGTGCTTCACTCAAGGCACCATTGGTGAGTGCGACTTTATTGAAAAAGAGATCAAGTATGATAAAAGCATCAGAATACTGGATATTGGGTGCGGAACAGGCAGACATGCAATTGAACTAACAAAAAGAGGCTATACTGTTGTGGGAGTCGATCTTTCAGATTCGCAATTAAGACGAGCAAGAGAAAAAGCATCAATGCATAATCTGCAGATTTTTTTCCAAAAGCATGATGCCAGAAATCTTCCATTCTTACACGAATTTGACTTGGTCATCATGTTATGCGAAGGAGGATTTCCGCTGATGGAGACCGATGAAATGAATTATCAGATTCTCCG
>JAAXXJ010000151.1 GCA_013334545.1 Nitrospirota bacterium
TTCCACTTGAGCGACAAGGATGTGCAACCGGCGCTGTATGAGGCAGTGCGCAAGGCCAGGATCACGAAGCGCGTCACGTCCCACACCTTCCGCCACTCCTTTGCCACTCACCTCCTGCAGGCGAACTACGATATCCGCACGATCCAGACGCTGCTCGGCCATGCCGATGTTCGCACGACCATGATCTACACCCACTGCGTACCGAGCCGGACCGTGAAGGAAGCGAAGAGCCCGTTGGATTTCTGACATGCCCTGTCCCTCAAGCGCCATAGGTGATGCTGAGCCATGATCCGTCCCTGCACAGACATCGATTTCAACGCTGTCCTTGAGATCATCAACGATGCAGCACAGGCGTACCAGGGTCACATCCCCGCTGACCGGTGGCAGGAGCCCTATATGTCGCGGGAATATCTCCGGCATGAGCTGGCCAGCGGGGTGGTCTTCTGGGGATATGAGGACGGAGGTACGCTGCTCGGGGTGATGGGCATCCAGGACGTGCAGGACGTGACGCTCATCCGGCATGCCTACGTGCGGACCGCATCGCGAGGAAAAGGGATCGGCGGGAAACTGCTTGCCCATCTCAAGGCCCTGGCAGCGCGGCCGATGCTTGTCGGGACCTGGGCCGCGGCGACGTGGGCCATAGGATTCTACGAGAAGCACGGGTTCAGGCTCGTGACCTGGGAGGAGAAGGAGCGGCTGCTCAGGAAGTACTGGAACATCCCGGAACGCCAGACCGAGACCTCAGTGGTGCTGGCGGACCGGAGAGCGGAGCTCCTGATTCACTCCCGGTAAATCCAGGAGCGAACGCAAGTGAGCGATTAGGATAAACAGTACCCTGAGGATCGAGGCTCCGTGCCGTTATCTTCAGGGAGCCTCAAACGCGGTTCCTCCTTTTGTTCAATAATGCTATAATCCTTTCATGCCGTTCATCGCCGACCTGCATATTCATTCAAAGTACTCTCGCGCCACGAGCAGGGACATGACGCCTGAGGGGCTTTGGACGTGGGCGCAGCTCAAGGGCGTCTCGGTCATCGGGACGGGAGACTTCACCCATCCGGGCTGGCTCGCCGAGCTTGGGGAAAAACTGGAGCCTGCGGACAATGGCCTGCTCTCGCTCAGAAAAGGCTTCCGGCACAATGATGTTCCCGCATCGTGCCGTGCCGACGTCTGCTTCCTCCTGTCCGCCGAGATCAGCTGTATCTACAGGAAGAACAACAGGACGCGGAAGGTCCATTGCCTGGTCTTCGCGCCGGACCTTGAGGCGGTGAAGCGCATAAACGCCGCACTCGGGAAGATCGGGAACCTTGCCGCAGACGGAAGGCCCATCCTCGGCCTCGACGCAAAGGACCTCCTGCGCATGGTGCTGGACGCGTCGCCGGACGCCATGCTGGTCCCCGCGCACGCCTGGACGCCGCACTTCTCGGTCTTCGGCGCGGCATCGGGGTTCGATTCCCTCGAGGAATGCTTCGGGGACCTGACGCCGCACATCCACGCCATCGAGACCGGGCTGTCGTCGGACCCTCCCATGAACTGGCGGCTCTCCAGCCTGGACCGGCTGACCCTCATTTCCAATTCCGACGCCCACTCGCCGGCGAAGATCGGCCGCGAGGCGAACATCCTCGATGCCCCGATCTCCTATGACGCCATGATGAACGCCATCAGGACGCGGCAGGGGTTCAGCGGCACCATCGAGTTCTTTCCCGAAGAGGGCAAGTACCACTTCGACGGCCACCGGGGCTGCGGCGTGCGCCTTTCGCCGGAAGAGTCCGAACGTACGAATGATGCGTGCCCGCTCTGCGGCGCCAGGGTCACCGTGGGCGTGATGCACCGCGTCGGGAAGCTCGCGGACCGGGAGGAGGGATTCCGGCCCGCAGGCGCGGCGACCTTCCATGCCCTCATCCCGCTTCAGGAGCTTATCGCCGAGACGCTTCAGGTAGGGCCCGCCAGCAAGAAAGTGACCGGGACCTACCGCGCTCTTCTGGAGCAGCTCGGCAGCGAGTTCCGCATACTCGTGGACGCTCCGCTGCGTGATATCGAGAGCGCAGGCTCTCCGCTGCTCCGCGAGGCGGTGGCGAGAATGCGCGCCGGCAGGGTCCGCATCGCGCCGGGCTATGACGGCGAGTTCGGGACCGTGCGGATATTCGAGGAAGCTGAACGGACTGCGCGCAAGTGGCAGATGCAGTTATTGTGAACGGGAGAAAAAGGGATTTCTCACCGCGAAGCCGCGAAGAACATCGCAGGGTCGGGTTTTGCAGGCATGAAAACCTTAGCGACCTTCGCGCCTTGGCGGTTCAACGGTTTTGCTTCCGGTTTGTCCGGGTTAGGAACACGATGACAGGCAGCGGGCCGGCGATACTCCCGGCCCCCAGGAGCAGAGCATGGCAGACATCAACTTCGAGCGTTTCGAGTCGACCCTCAGGATCCTGAACCCTTTTAACAATTTCGCTGAGGAAGAGCACCGCGTCGAGGTGCGGAAGGACCCGCTCCTGCACGACACGAGCGTCTACAATCCCTTCCTGCGCGACAAGGCGAAGGCATTTTTCGGCCGGAATGACGAGGAGCTGATCCGGAAGCTGGTCGACGAAACCTCAGCGAACTGCATTTTCTGCGGCGACAGCGTCCGCACCAGGACGGCCCGCTATCCCGAGGACCTTATTCCGGGAGGCAGGCTGGAACTGGGCGAAGCCGTCCTCTTCGCCAACCTGTTCGCGCTCGCGCCGCACCATCCGGTGATCGTCCTGTCGAAGGCACACTTCCTGCGGCCAACGGAGATCACTCCCTCCCATCTGGGGGACGGCCTGTCGCTGGCCAGGCGCTATCTGCAGGAGGCCACCGAGCGCGATCCGGCCCTTTCCTTCGCCACGGTGAGCGCCAACTACCTCCAGCCAGCGGGGGCGAGCCTGGTCCATCCCCACATCCAGATGCTTGCCGCAACTATGCCCTATACCTACCACGCACGGCTCCTGGATGGTGTGTCCTCCTATATGGTGCAGCACGGCACGCACTACTTCGCGGACCTCATCGCCGAGGAGCGGTCCCGGGGCAAGCGGTTCATCGGCAAGCATGGCGCCTGGAACTGGATCGCTCCCTTCTCACCCATGGGAAGCAACGAGATCATGGCAATCCATAATGAGGAGAGCGACCTGGGAAGGATCACCGTCAAGGACCTTCGCGATCTCAGCGACGGCATCACCCGGGTCCTGGCTCTCTACGAAGGCATGGGCCACCTGAGCTTCAACTTCACGCTCTATTCGGTGAAGGGCGGAGAAACGGTCGGTTTCCGCTGCCTGCTCAAGATCGTGAACCGCCAGAACCTCTATCCCAATTACCGTAACGACGACTACTTTCTGCAGAAGTTGCTCCAGTCCGAATTGATCCTGAACCTTCCCGAGGACCTGGCCGCGGAGACGAGGATGTACTTTCACGCCGGCGAAGCGAAAGGGATCGAACAGGAATCACCATGAAGATCTCCGTCATTCTCGGACATCCGAAGAGGGGCAGTTTCAACCACGCCATAGCCGGGACGGTCGTCCAGGCCCTGAAAACCAGCGGCCATGAGGTGGCCTTTCATGACCTTTACCGGGAGGCGTTCGATCCGGTGCTGCCGGACATCGAGCTGCCCAAGGAGGCCGTCGTGCCGACCCTCATCATGAGGCATTGCGATGAGATCGCTGCCGCCGATGTCATCGTCATTGTGCATCCCAACTGGTGGGGTCAGCCGCCGGCCATCGTGAAGGGCTGGATCGACCGGGTCATCCGTCCCGGCGTCGCCTACACGTTCAAGGAAGGGGACAGCGGGGAGGGCATTCCCGTCGGCCTCCTGCGCGCGAGGTCGGCCCTGGTCTTCAACACGTCGAACACGGAAGCCCGACGGGAACAGGAAGTATTCGGAGATCCGCTGGAGCGGATATGGAAGGACTGCATCTTCGGACTGTGCGGCATCAAGCATGTCTACCGCAGGACGTTCGGGGTAATGGTGATGAGCACGGAGCGGCAGCGGGAAGCATGGCTGGACGAGGTCCGCGAGACCGTGGGACGGGTCTTTTCCTGAACCACGTGGCGGGAGACGAGGCGGCTTATGGCGCGCATTGGCATATTGACCTGCTCGAATGCAACACAGGACCTGGGCTGCTCCTCCGTGAGCTGTCTCGCGGACCTGAGAAAACGGCGGGGGACGTTCAAGGAGTATCCGGCTGATGAGCCGCTGGACCTCGTCGGGATCATCAATTGCCCCGGTTGTCCCACGCTCACCGGTCCGGACAAGCTGCTGCTGCGCATCAGGGCGCTGACGGAGTTCAGGACCGGAGCCATCCATTTCGCCAATTGCGTCAAGGCCCTCTGCCCGTTCCAGGAGCAGTACCGTCGCGCGGTCGAATCCTCCTTTCCCGGCATCACGGTCGTCATCGGCACCCACCAGGAGCATATCACCCCTGAGGAGTTCCGTTCCCGCGTTAAGCGGCTGTTCAACCAGAAGCGGAAGACGATGGTGGACATGATCCTTGACCGGGATAAAGACTAAGGTAAAAGTCCTTCCTATGAACATGTTTCGTTTCTGTGCTGTCACGTTCCTTGTTATCGCCGTAGCCGCTCAAACCGCTTTCGCCGACGATGCATCGCTTGTCCCCGACCGACGGAAGGACCAGTTCTCCACCGACCGGGGCTACTACCTCTTTCCCATGCCCTACAGCATCCCCGGCGTGGGCGAGGGCATCGGCGTCATGGGCATCGGTATGAACCTCGTCGGGACGTACACCGATGTGTTCGGCTTCGCGCTGGCCGGAGGACTTCCGGGCTGGGGAGTCGGGGTGTCCGACATCCATATCATCCCAAAGACGCTTATCCTCGACGCCACGTCCATCCAGTTCGGAAAGTCCACGATAACGAGCTACCAGCAGCGGGGCATGCAGTCGGGAGAACACGATTTCTCTTATCTTCAGTTCGATCAGTACGGCTTCACCGGCGGCAGGCTTACGGCGACGTTCGCGGACCGGCGGTTCGAGGTTTACGGCGGCGGGTACCTCATCGGCTCGCAGCTCGACCAGGTCCTGGACCAGAACAGCAACACGATCCTGGACGCCCAGGGCTCGCCGACGTGGCATACGAAGGTCTACGGGTTCGGCATCCGCGGGGACCTGACGGACGATTACTACGATCCGCGGAAGGGTATCCGGCTGGACGTGGGGAGGTGGTGGTCGCCGCCTGCGAGCAGCAGCGATCCGGACTACTACCGCATGGAGTACAATGCCACAGCCTACCTCCCGTTGGGCAAGCGGAGCACCTGGCTGCTCAACTACTTCCGGTCCGACGCCCACGTGACGCGTCAGGGCGAAACGAATCCTACGGAGATCGAAAATCAGCAGGGCCTCAATTGCAGCGACCCCACGCTTACGCCGGAGCAACAGGCTGACTGCCAGGATGTTGTGAATAACATCGTTGCCGGGAACACCTACGGGACCGCGACAGGCCTCGGCGGCACGAGCCGCCTACGCTCCTATCCTGAAGGCCGGTTTACCGGCGCCCACATGGTCTTCTACGGGACCGAGGTCAGGTGGACGCTGACCGAGGAGGCACATCCCTTCGACATCTTCATTGCCAAGGATGTCCGGACGGTCCTGCAGGTCGCCCTGTTCTACGAGATGGGGAGCGTCGCTGACAAGCGGGAGGACCTTGGCGATATCTACCGTTCATCCTACGGTGCGGGATTCCGGATGGTGACGGCGTCGGGGATCGTGCTGCGGGCCGACGTGGCGACGGGCAGGGAAGGCATTGAGACCACGATCATCTTCGGCTATCCCTGGGAGAGTTTCTAGGACGGGCGAGCGGGTATCATTATCCGAAATCTTCGTGCACCATGAAGGAACAGAGGACCGATATCGGCTGCAAATGCCTCGCATGTCTCGGATCCGAGTCCGTGCGGGACAAGTCCTTGCCTGCTTACCGGACCGAGCCCGGCAGGGGACTGACCATCCTGCATCTCGTTCTCCACGCTTCACTGCCTCTCTTGGGCGTCTTTCTCATCGGTTGTTCCTGGCTCGCCCTCGTGCCTCTCTTCGGCTTTGCTGCCGCTTATCTGGCGAACTCGCTCATCCTCTGTCCGTCCTGCGCGTACCACCACGCGGGCGTCCGCTTCTGCGGATGCTATCCCAAGTCCGTTTTCCTCCACAGGCAGTATCTCGGAAAACGCTGGGGTCTTCGCGAGAATCTCCTCGGCAGGTCTGCCGTGCTCCTCTTCACGCTCGGGCCGTCCATCGCGGTCCTGGCCGCCCGCGGCAGCGGCAACGGGGTCGTCGTACTCCTGTTCCTGGCGGTCGTCATCCTGTTCCTGACGAGCATGTTCTCCTGCCCCGCCTGCCGGCAGCGCGAAGTCTGCGCCCTCGGCAGGCTGACGGCTGCAGGGATCAAGCGCAAGGACATCTGACCGCTAACAGCCTGCCTCGTCTTCCGCTACCCAAGCCCTTCCTGTCCAGCACGAAATAATTTGGGGTATTTGTCACTTGGACCCGTGGTGAATGGTACCTTTACTTTAAGCACGATAAAGGAGTATCGTACTCACGAATAGAGGAGCGGCGAATGCCGCCCCTGGGGACCGTCCGTATCAAAGGAGGTACGCTATGAAAAGGCTGACAGGGAAAGGTTTTGTGCTGGCAGGTTTGATCGCGGTGTTGGCACTGGCGATGCCGATGCAGGCCGTTGCCGGTGTGGACGTCAACATCTCCGTCCCGCTCTTCGAGCTCTTCGGGATCGTGCAGCAGCCGGTCGTGGTCGCACCGTCTCCTTATTATGGATACACTCCCGGCGGATATGTCGCACCTCCGGCACCGACGGGTGCGGTGTTCTACGGCGGGTACTGGTACCTGCCTTCGGGCGGGAGCTGGTATGTCGCGGCGCAGACCGGCGGTCCCTGGGCAGCGATCGGCATGGAGCGCGTCCCCTATGCGGTCATCAGCGGACCGGTGCTGATGAGTCCCCCGGCGACGTATTATGGTGTCCCGGAGGGACCGGCGGCCGGCATCACGATCAATCCGTGGA
>JAAXXJ010000152.1 GCA_013334545.1 Nitrospirota bacterium
GCCTCGCTCAAAGAGACCATCAGGAGGCACACGACCGCCCGTATATTCACCGCCCGCTACGCCCCCCGGGACCTCGTTGACGCTGCATCAAGCGAGATCCGGCCGCTGACGGCCCTGAACGGTGCCGCGGTCTTCGCCTTTGCGGGAATAGCGCGGCCCGAATCCCTGGCCGCGCTCCTTGATTCCCTGGGAGCGGTCGTGAAAGGCACTGCCTGGTACCCGGACCATCATCCTTACACGAGGTCGGATCTTGCCCGGGTATTTCAGAGCGCTGTGGACAACGGGGCTACGATGGTGGTGACGACCGAAAAGGACAGCATCAGGCTCAAAGGCATGGCGCCTGATGGCGTCTGGGCCCTCAGGATCGACCTGGAGGTCATTGAAAAGGCCTCATGGGAAGAGGTACTCTTAGGCTGACTATGAATAGAGCGGTATTTCTTGACCGGGACGGTACGATCAACGAAGAGGTTGGCTACCTGAAGAGCCTGGACATGCTGAAGGTCATTCCGGGCGCCGGTGCTGCCATCAGGCGGTTGAACGCGGCGGGATTCAAAGTGGTGATCATCACCAATCAGTCCGGCGTGGCGCGGGGCTATTTCCCGGAGTCCCTGGTCCATGAGGCCCATGCACTGCTGACCGCCACGCTTCTGAAGGACGGCGCTACGATCGACGGGATCTATTACTGCCCGCACCATCCCACGGCAGGCAACTCGAAGCACACTGTCCAGTGCGACTGCCGGAAGCCTGCCACGGGGCTCATTGACCGGGCTGCACGGGACCTGGACATCGATCTAAAACAGTCGTTCATGGTGGGCGATAAGTGGAGCGACATTGAACTGGGACACCGGGCCGGTGCACGGTCCATCCTCGTCAGGAGCGGATTCGCCCCCGATGACGCGGGCAACAAGCGGCCGTCCCACGTGGAAGACCCTGATTTCACGGCCCATGACCTCGCCGAGGCTGCTGACTGGATCATCGAACAGAAGGGGCAGGACCGGCCATGAGGCTCGAAGCCAAGAAGATCCTGATCATGCGCTACCGGTTCATTGGCGACACGGTGCTCACGGTGCCGTTCCTCAGAAATCTGCGGGCAGCTTTTCCCGATGCCCGGATCGATCTGATGCTCGAGCCTTTTTCCGGTCAGGTGATCGAGGGATGTCCGTATGTTGACCGCATCATTCCCTTCGAGCTGAAGACCATCCACAAATACAGCACCCGATCGGACCGGGGCAGGCTTGGCGCGTACGTCCACTACGGTTCCCTCATCCGCAGGGAGCGGTACGATGCGGTGTTCGTGCTCAAACGGTCGCTCTCGAGCGCGCTCTTGGTCTGGGCTGCCCGGGTCCCGCGCAGGATCGGATTCGCCACTGAAGGGCGGCAGTTCCTGCTCACCGACCCGGTGGTCTATCGCCATGACCAGCACGAGGTGGAGAACTTCCTGGACTGCCTGCGGTCCCTCGACATTCCCGTCGGATCAACGGATCTTGAGCTCTGGACAACGCCGGAGCAGGACGCAAAGGCCCGGGAGCTGTTCACAAGCGCCGGCTGGAAGCAGGGGGACCTGAAGGTCGTCATCCATGCTGCTGCAAGCCTTCCGGCCAAGCAGTGGCCCCTCGATCGGTTCGCCGAGATCATGAGGACGCTGCGCGACCAGTATCAGGCACGCTTCGTCTATACCGGTGCCAAGGGTGATGCACCGCTGTATGAATCGATCGAGACGTTTGGGCCCTTTGACGGGCTGAATCTCTGTGGTGTCACGTCGCTTCGGGAGAACATCGCGGTGTATCGGGCCAGCGACCTCTTTTTTGGTGTGGACTCGGGCCCCATGCACATGGCTGCGGCCGCCGGCGTCCCCGTGGTCGCTCTCTTCGGCCCCACGGACGAACGCAAATGGGGGCCCTGGGGCCAAGGGCATTCGGTCGTTACGAAGCGGCTCTCCTGCCATCCCTGCAAACCGCACAAATGCAGTGACCATGCATGCATGGACCAGATCACCGTTGCCGATGCGCTGGCAGCCGTTCTGGTCAAAGTGAAGTCCATCCCTCGCCGGGGAGTTGCATGAACCATATGACCGCAAAACTTTCGGTAACCATGATCACGCTGAACGAAGAGGCCAACATCCGGCGGACGCTGGAGAGCGTGAAATGGGCCGACGAGATCGTTGTGCTCGATTCTGGCAGCTCGGACAGGACCGTGAGCATCTGCCGTGAGTTCACTGAAAAGGTGTACCACCAGGACTGGCTCGGCTTTTCCGGACAGAAGAACGCCGCGATCGACCAGGCAACGGGAGAGTGGATATTGAGCCTTGACGCTGATGAGCCGGTCGAACGCGCCCTTGCCGAGGAGATCAGGACGATCATCTCCTCCTCGAACGCCTGCGACGGGTACCGCATTCCCCGGAAGACCTTTTTTCTCGGGAAATGGATCAGGCATGGCGGGTGGTATCCGGACGACAACCTGCGCCTGTTCAGGAACGGCAAGGGCCGTTTCGAGGAGCGCGCTGTTCACGAAGCGGTGAAGGTCGCCGGGACCGTCGGCCGAACGAAGCATGCTATCGAGCACTACGCCTACCCGGACCTGGCCTCGTATATGTCATCCATCAATAAATATTCTTCCCTTGCGGTGACCGAGATGTCACAACGGGGGATCACTGCGTTCAAGGCAGGATGGATCAATATCCTGCTGCGGCCGCTCGTTACGTTCATCTTTAAATACATCTTCAGGCTCGGGTTCCTGGACGGCAAGCAGGGACTGGTGCTGAACATGTTCCACGCCTATTACGTGTTTGCCAAATATGCGAAGGCGTGGGAGCACACCAGCAGGGGGCAACAAGTACCTAAGTAGGCTCCATGCCCGATGCCCTATGCGCATTGCCACGGAAAAAAGCATGACGAGGGATGATTTTGAGAAAGGACCTGCTTCCTATGAAAACATCGGTCATTGTAGCTACGTATAACAGGCCGCGGCATCTCAGGCTCTGCATCATGAGCCTTGCTGCTTCGAGCGTACTGCCTTCTGAGGTCTTGATCGCAGATGACGGCAGCACCGCGGAAACGATTGATACCGTATCGGAGATGCAGACATCCCTCGAGCAGGTTTTTCCCATCGTGCATGTGAGGCAGGAGCACGAAGGCTGCAGAAAGCAGCGGGTCGTCAATGAAGCGGTGCGACGGTCAACCGGCGACTACCTGTTCTTCACTGACGGCGACTGCACGGTGCACCGTCATTGCCTGCAGGCGCACCTTGAGCGAAGCGACCCGCGCGCCATTCTTGCGGGGCAACGCGTCCAGATAGGAAAGGAATTGACCGAGAAATTCCTTGAGAGCGGAACTGCTGTCAATGAACTCAATTTTGAATTACTCATGGATTTCTTGGCTCATAGGTCCCACCATGCCCAAGAGGCGTTCGTGATCCGCAATGGTCTGCTGAGAAGATTACTGAGAAAGGAACGCATAAAACCCGAAACCTCGGTGATCGGCTGCAATTGCAGCTTACATAAAAAACTCTTCATGGATATCAATGGCTACGATGAGGATTTCCAGGGATTCGGTGATGAGGATGCCGATCTCGGCATACGGGTAATAAACCACGGCGGATTCATCAGGTCGGTCAGGAACCTGGCAATTGTCTTTCATCTGTATCATCCCGGGACATGGGACATGACAACGGATAAATTTAAATTTAATGCAGCGATCAAGAAAAGAAGGATCGAGAACAAGGAAGCATATTGTAAGAATGGCATTAATAAGCTTCAATAATTCGGTAAAAAACCTAAGGTCAGAGGTCTCTCAGCATCGATAGCAGATGAAAATCCTATTCGTCAACAATTTCCGCAAGCGGGGTGGGGGAGAAGAGTTCCTGCGCGACCTCCTGCCGGGACTGGCTGCAAAAGGCATGACGGTCGGGCTGATCTGCCGACCCAATACGCCGCTCATTGAAATATTCAAGGACAGCGACATCATGCTTCATCCTGTCAGTCGTTCGGGTATTGATGCTGCAGGCGCGATTTTTAGAACCGCCGGGATAATCAGGAAAGGCGGATATGAGATCATCGATATCCAGCGCGGGCATGACATCATTCAGTCCTGGCTGGGCGCCCGCCTCTCCGGCACAAGACCGGTCCTCCTGTATACGCCGCAGGTTCCTGAATTCATCCGGTCACGGTTCCTGCTCTCCCGGATGGAACGGATCGTCACGATCTCGCGCCACATCAGAGACCGGATAACCTCGTATGCCCCGGCGATTGCTTCGCGTACCAGCATCATTTATTACGGTATCGACCTAATGAAGTTCAACCCGGGGCATATCAGGCGCGGGAAGATCAGGGCACGATTCGGACTGTCCGACAAGACGCCGATCATTGGTACCGTCGGAGATCTCTGGAAGAACCAGATCGAGTTTCTTGATGCTCTGGCCCTGATTAGAAAAGAGATCCCTGATGCACGGTTCGCGTTGGTCGCTTCTGAAGGCGCCGCGGATTATATTCAAGCGTTTAAAAAACAAGCTGCACAGCTCGGCTTGACCGATGCCCTCATCTGGACCGGCAGGCTGGCGAAAGAGGACATGCTCTCTTTCTACGCCGACATCGATATTGCGGTCAGCACCCATCGCAATGAAGGTTTCGGCATCTGGGTTCTGGAGGCTTTGGCAACAGGAACCCCGGTTGTTTCGGTCAATGAAGGCGGGATCAGGGATTCCCTCGATGGATGCCCCGCCGGCATGCTGGTCGATGGCGGACCACAGGAGATGGCAGATGGTATCGTTCGCATCCTGAACGATCCCGCTAAAAGGGCAAGGATGTCCCAGGCTGGTCCTGCATGGGTTGCTTCACGATTCAGCAGGGAACGCATGGTGGACGATTATTTCCGGTTCTTTAACGATCTCGGGAAAGGATCAAGAAGCCAACGGTGACAATACCCGTGTCGTGATTGAAAAGTACCTGATCGTCGTCGCGAAGAGACAGCAAAGGACACCATGCAGATCCCTGCGGGACCCCGTCCATCCGGAGACATGCTATGCAAAGACCGGCTGTTCAAAACATACTCGTAGGCTGCCTTCTGCTGTTCAGCCTGAGCATCCCCATCTCCAAGTCCGCCGTGACCGTAACCCTGACGCTCCTCTATCTGTTCGCCCTGTACCGTGTTGTGCGCGATCAAGAGCACCGGAAAATCCTGTCCGCGCATCTGAATCAGCCGCTCGTGCTTCCCCTGGCGCTGTTCGTCGCCGTTTCCGCGCTCGGCGTATTCTTTTCGGAAAAGCTGTCGGACGGGCTCGGGGTCCTGAATAAAATCTCCAGCCTGTTCCTTGTCTATCTCATGACCGCAGTCGTGATCGACAGCATGGAGGACGAAGGAAGATCACGCGGCACCGCGGAGAAACTTCTCCTGGCGTTCCTCGGAGGGCTCATTGTCCTGGACCTCATCGGCCTTATGACCTATCTTGGGGTCGTCGGCCACAAACGGTTCCTCTTGCCGGTCGCTCCGATGCACGTCCACCATATCTGGTTCGCCAACATCAACGCCGTCGGGCTCTATGCCGCGGTCTCTTTTCTCCTGTTCGGCAAGGTCCGCGATGATCGCGTAGCAAAGACGCTGGTTGGCGTATTCCTTCCGTTCTCGGTCTTTTCCCTCCTGTTCTCTACCTCCCGGACGGCATGGCTCGGCGTGCTTGCCACCAGCATTGTTATGGCCTATCTCTTCTCTCGTAAGAAGAGGGTATTCTATATCATGCTGGCCGTGGTGGTTTTTGGGTGCCTTTTTGCCTATCGTTTCAGTCCCATTGTCCATGAGCGAGTCACCACTGCCGTGAGCGACATCACCCAGTACACGGCCGGCGACCGCGAAACCTCGCTTGGCTGGCGGTTCCTCATGTGGAAGGCCTCCCTGGACATGTTCCTATCCAATCCAGTCTTCGGCATCGGGACGGGGGATTACGTAATCACGATGGAGCGATACATCGGGGCAGGAACCTATCCGGCGTCACTCTTGCAGTTCAACCAGCCCCACAACATGTACCTGTTCTCCCTGGCAACAAACGGCCTGCTGGGGCTGGCGGCGCTGCTCTATCTCTTCATCCGCATATTTTCCCGAGCTCTGCCTGTTGGAGAGGCACCGACAAAACGGCAACAGATGTCCTTCCTCGCCGCGGCCGTGGCCGTCCACTATCTCGTCGCTGGCCTTGCTGATTCCCTGTTCAACATTTTCCTGCTCCGATACACCTTCGCGTTCATCATGGGCATATGTATGCGAGAAAGCATAAAATCCGCCATGACAAGCCGATAATCCCTTGACACTTGCTTCGAGATAATTTATATTGAACTGCTTGATTTTTCAGCACAAAGAGGAGTACTAACGACGATGAAGCGCGCATTTATCACGGGAATAACCGGCCAGGACGGCTCCTATCTGGCTGAGTTGCTCCTGTCAAAAGGGTACGAGGTCCACGGCCTCATCCGGCGGGCGAGCACCTTCAACACAGGCAGGATCGATCATGTCTATACCGATCCCCATACCAGGGGCGCGCACCTATTTTTGCACTACGGCGATCTCGCCGATTCCGGCCCGCTGACCAACATCATCTATAACATCAAACCCGATGAAGTATACAACCTTGCGGCCCAGAGCCATGTCCGGGTGAGCTTCGACATGCCGGAATACACCGGCGACATCGTCGCCCTGGGCACGACCAGGCTCCTTGAAAGCATCCACCGGAGCGGCATCAAGACGAAGTTCTATCAGGCCTCGTCGTCCGAAATGTTCGGGGCCGCATTGCCGCCTCAGAATGAATTGACGGTCTTTTACCCCCGGAGCCCCTATGCGGCCGCCAAGGTCTACTCCTACTGGATCGCCATCAATTACCGGGAAGGGTACAACCTCTTCGCCTGCAACGGCATCCTGTTCAACCACGAGTCTCCGCGCCGCGGCGAGACCTTCGTGACGCGGAAGATCACGCGGGCGGTCGCGGCCATCCTCGCCGGCAAGCAGGAGAAGCTCTTTCTCGGCAATCTCG
>JAAXXJ010000153.1 GCA_013334545.1 Nitrospirota bacterium
CCAAGACCGGGCTGCGAACGGCAAAACCTTCACCACAGAGGACACAGAGGTCACAGAGAAAAGCGAAATTCAAGTATAGATCCGCCTTTATCTGTGTCGCCTAGAGGCGCCAACTTCTGGTCATCGGTGATTACCTAAATGTCCTTGCTACTTCTGCTTTTTTTCTTGAGCCGCGT
Organism: Nitrospirota bacterium; assembly: GCA_013334545.1. Lineage (GTDB taxonomy): Bacteria > Nitrospirota > UBA9217 > UBA9217 > UBA9217 > JAAXXJ01. The sequence goes on from JAAXXJ010000153.1 coordinate 177, forward strand.
TCATCCGCTCTTATCTATCCGCGTCCAATTAAGCCGTTTACTCTTTACCGTGTTCATCCGTGGTTGCTCGAAGATTTTGCTCCTTCCCGCCTACTCAAGGAACTTGTTCACCGACACGAGGCCTCCCGCGAAACCAAGCGCCCCGCCGCCCCCGATCATGTACGCGATCACCGGGGTCGGCAGGAAGCCCAGCCCGCCGGGGCCCGACAGGAACAGCACGATCTCCCGGGGGAGGGCGTGGAACAGACCCGCCAGGATGCCCACCGCAAGGGAGGTCCCGAGGACCGCTACCAGCATGCCCTCCACAAGGAAGGGACCCATGATGAACCATCGCGTCGCGCCGATCCACTGCATCAGCTCGATCTCCTGGCCGCGGGAGTAAAGCGCAAGCCGCACGGAGTTGGATATGATGAAGACAACGGTGACGCCCAGCAGGACAGCCAGGGTGATCCCGCCGTAAGTCACGAGCTTGAGCAGCCGGTCCAGTACCTCGACGCCCTGCCGACCGTAGGAAACGTCCTCGACGCCGTAAAGCTTCCCGATCTTCTTCGTCAGGGCCTCCATCTTGGCAGCGTCGGCGTACTTGGCGTCGACGGTGATCTCGTAGGAGTCGGGCAGGGGATTCTCACCCAGCCCCTCCATGAGCGCCTCCTGCCCCTTCAATTCCTTCTTGAGGATCGCCAGCGCACCTTCCTTCGAGAGGAAGACCGCCTTCTTCACCCCGGGCTCCGCCTTGAGCCGCGTGAGGAGGTAATCCTGCTCCTGCGGCGTCAGGCCACCCTTCAAGAAGACCGAGACCTCGAGCCGCTCGCCCATGGCGCTGACGGCGGACTGAAGGTTCAGGAACACGACGAGAAAGAACCCGACGATCAGCATGGCCATGCTGATCGTGCCCATGGCCAGCAGGTTCACCAGGCTGTTGGACCTGAGCCCGTGGTACGCCTCGATGACATAATAGATCGGTCCGTAGCCTCTCATCGCATCGAAGGCTCCTGTTTTGGGGCGGTGGGGCTCAGCACTGGGTCCTTCGTGTCGCTCACGATCTTGCCGCGCTCCATGGCCACAATGCGGCGCTGCATCTTCTGCACCGTCTCCCAGTCGTGGGTGGCCACGAGCACCGTTGTCCCCTTCATATTGATGTCCTTGAAGAGCCGGAACACCTCCTGGCCGGCCTGGGGGTCCAGATTGCCCGTGGGCTCGTCTGCCAGCAGGATCTGGGGTTCGTTCACCAGCGCGCGGGCGATGGCAACGCGCTGCTGCTCGCCGCCCGAAAGCTTGAGCGGCGTCAGATGGTCCTTCTTGTCCATCCCCACCTTCTTGAGCGACAGGAGGGCCCGTCGCTCGATGTCGCCGTAGGGCGTCCCGATGACCTTGAGGGCAAGCGCGATGTTCTGGAACACGGTCTTGTGCGGGAGCAGCTTGTAGTCCTGGAAAACGAATCCCATGTTGCGGCGGAGGTAGGGAATGCTGGCGGTGCTGAGCCGGAAGGTGTTCATGCCCTGGATGATGATCTGGCCCTCGTCGGCATGCTCTGCGCAGAAGAGGATCTTGAGGAGCGTGGTCTTGCCCGCGCCGCTGGGGCCGGTGACGAACACGAACTCGCCCTTGTCCACGCTGACGGTGATCTCACGCAGGGCGGGGATGCCTTCGTAGTATTTGCTGACCCGGTAGAGATGGATCATAATGAAACAGGTTCGAATGCCGAATAGCGAAATCCTCAATGATGTTCCGAATGATCCGTCCCCTTGGACCTCTGATCATCCGGGTCAATTTCGGACCTCAATTCGTGCTCAGGATCTCCGCTCCTTTTTCTTGATCGCTTCCTTGACGCCCGCGCACAGATCGGTCGCCGAAAGCTTGTAGTGCGACATCAGCCCCTCGGATTCGCCGGAGGTGCCGAACTGGTCTTTGACACCGACACGCACAAGGCTCGCCGGCGTGGCTTCCGCCAGGACCTCGGCTACGGCGCTGCCCAGGCCGCCGATGATGGAGTGCTCTTCCGCGGTGACAATAGCGCCGCAGCGCTTCGCAGCGGCCTTGACCGCTCCCTCGTCCAGCGGCTTGATGGTGGACATATTGACGACGCCCGCGTCGATGCCTTCGGCCAGGAGTGCCTCCCGCGCCTTCAGCGCCTCGGCGACCATGATACCCGTCGCGATGATCGCCGCGTCCCTGCCCTCATGGAAGACGTGGGCCTTCCCGATCCGGAACTGATAGTCCGGCCCGAAGAGGACCGGCACCTTGTTCCTGCCGGTACGTACATAGCAGGGCCCCTTGTGCTCGGCCACGGCCTCGATGGCAAGCGTCGTTTCCACACCGTCGGCCGGGACGATGACCGTCATGTGCGGCAGAACCCGCATCACCGCGATGTCCTCGAGGGACTGGTGGGACCCGCCATCCTCGCCCACGGTGACGCCGGCGTGGCTGGCAACGATCTTCACGCTCAGGTTCGGATAGCAGATGGACTGCCGGATCTGCTCCCAGGCCCTGCCCGTGGCGAAGACCGCGAAGGTGCTCGCGAAGGGCAGTTTCCCGCCGATGGCAAGCCCTGCCGCAGTGCCCATCATGTCCTGTTCGGCTATGCCGATGTTGAAGAACCGTTCGGGGAAGGCCTTGGCGAACTTGGAGGTCTTCGTGGAGCCAGAAAGGTCCGCGTCCAGCACCACCACGTCGTTCCGCTTCTTCCCAAGGGCAACCAGCGCGTCCCCGTACGCGTCTCTCGTCGCTATCTTCTGGCCTTGTGTCACGGTACCCCCTGCGGATTGCAAAATTTGAGATTTCAGATTTGAAATTCGCTGTATGCTAACAGACAGCGATGTCCAGCTCCTTCAAGGCTATCTCGAGCTCTTCCTTCGACGGTGTGGTGCCGTGGAACTCGACCTTGCCTTCGAACACCTTCGAGCCCTTGCCCTTCACCGTGCGGCAGACGATGGCTGTGGGCTTGCCCTTCACCGTCTCGGCCTTGTCGAGGGCGGCTACGATCTGGGCCATGTCATGGCCGTCAATGTCCTGAACGTCCCAGCCGAAGGCCCGCCACTTGTCGGCGATGGGCTCCACGCCCATGACCTTGGCCACAGGCCCGTCGATCTGGAGCCCGTTGTTGTCCACGAGGATGCAGAGGTTGTCGAGCTTGTAGTGGGCCCCGGTCATGGCCGCTTCCCAGATCTGGCCTTCCTGCAGTTCACCGTCGCCCAGAACCGCGTACACCCGGTTCGTCGCCTTGTCCAGCTTGTGGGCGAGCGCGATGCCGCAGGCAACCGACAGTCCCTGGCCCAGGGAGCCCGTGGAGATCTCAACGCCCGGCAGATACTTGCTGTCCGGATGGCCCTGGAGCCGCGACCCCAGCTTGCGGAGCGTGCAGAGCTCGGCGGTCTCGATGAAGCCTGCGTGCGCCAGGGTGGCATACAGCACCGGCGCGGCATGCCCCTTGGAAAGGATGAAATAGTCGCGCCCCTTCCAATCCGGCTTCTTGGGATCGTACTTCATCTTGTAAAAATAGAGCGCGGTCATGATGTCCGTGGCCGACAGGCTCCCGCCGGTGTGGCCCGAGCCGCACCCGTGCAGGGTCTTCAGGATGTCGATGCGCATCCTGCGCGCGCGGTCCTTCAGGGCCTGCATCTGTGCCTCATTCACTGCCATGGATCGAACCTCCCGGAGAATGATGTTCCAAAAATTACGCGAGACGAAGATCAGATTGTGTTCGAATTGCTTCGTGACTAGCTGGTGGGTCGGTAGTTCTGACTCCTGCTACTATTTCTTCGCCTTGTCTTCCTGCTCGAGGAACTCAAGGATGATATCGTCGAGGCTCTTCTCTTTGATCTCCTCCGGCCTGGAGGGGGGAGGCGGGGCCTTCTTGGCTTCCTGTGCAGTCGCCGGCGCCGCTTTCGCCGGCGCGGCGGGCGCTTCCGCTGGCGGGGCATTGACGTTCGTCTCGAGCTTGCCCTGCATCAGGTCGCGGATCATCTGCTTGTGCTGCTCCATCATGAGCTCGCGCACCACATCGTCGAGGCAGTCGGCCCGCAGGATGTCTGCATAGCTCGTCTGTCTCCGGGCAAGGATGGCCCCCTGACGGTACATCAGCGAGGTAATGAAGGGATTGTTATGCCCCCCGTCCTCGGTCTGGCAGTGGTAGACCTGCCCCTGGAACTTGAAGTCCGTGTTATGACCCGTCAGCATAATCGTGATATTATACTGGTACACCCTTGAAGTTGCAAGCCTTTTCCCTTGACAGGGACTGCCAGTGATGTTACTTTGTGGCCGTGCCGGCGTGGTGAAACTGGTAGACGCAGAGGACTCAAAATCCTCCGGGGGCAACTCCATGTCGGTTCGATTCCGACCGCCGGCACCAATTTATTATAAAGATCGGTTTGCTTACCGATCTTTTTTCTTTTTTCAAGGTCGGAATCGAACACGGGGGCCGGGGGGCTCCCCCGATGCAGCGGGGGAGTTCACGAGGGGGCTTGGCTTGGCCCTTCTCTCACCCGGATCCTCTCCCGGGAAGGGAGAGGGACTAGCGGGAAAGGATGGGTTTATTGCAGAAAAGAGCGCGGAAAAAATTCAGTCTCCACGCACCAATTTATCTTCAATGGTTTCCGACCGTACTTCCTTCGCCTCTTCTTCTTTAACCTATCCGACATCGTGGGGGAGCGGGCTCACTCCATGTCTATTTGATCTCCGAAGTACAGTGGCCGCAGCGCGTTGCCTTGAGGGGGATGGTGGAAAGACAGTAGGGGCACTCTTTGGTCGCGGGCGCCGCGGGTGCCGCTGCCGCCTGCTGGAGACGGAGCCTGTTCGCCAGGTTCACGACGAGGAAAATGACGAAGGATACGATGAGAAAGTCTATCACCGTGTTGATGAACAGGCCGTACTTGATGATGGGCGCGCCGGCCTTCTGTGCCTCAGTGAGCGAAGCGTAGGTGTTCGCCGAGAGGTTGATGTACAGACTGCTGAAATCCACCTTGCCCACCGCGAGCCCGATGGGAGGCATGAGCACGTCGTTCACGAGCGAGCTCACGATCTTCCCGAAGACCCCGCCGATGATGACCGCAACTGCCAGGTCGAGCACGTTTCCCCGCATGACGAATGTCTTAAATTCCTTAAGCATGACAATTCTCCTTTCCTGTTATTGAACTATCGGATCGTCTATGTAGCCCCTCGGTACTGTTCCTTGAGCAGTGCAAAGACATTGTCGAGCTTCTCCCGTCGATTCTCCCAAAGTGCTCCGACGTGTCCGTACCCATCAGCCGGTGTTCCCGCACCTTGAAGTGCGCCTTGAGGTCCTCGAACAATGGTGTCCGTAGTCTCTGCTGATGCTTCCCAATCAGGCGACGTGTTCGATCTCCTTCTTGAACAGATCAAAGGCCTCGGCATCGACGATGCAGAACTCTACCATCCGCAGCGAGGTCTCCGGTGTTCTCTTAAGGAATGCAGTGGCCTCTCCTACAAGGATATTTGCGCACCGGTCCTTGGGGAAGCCGAAGATGCCGGCGCTGATGGCAGGCACCGAGATGCTGTGGGGCCCCTTCTCCGAAGCAAGCCTCAGCACGCTGGTGATGGCGCGTTTGAGCTTGTTGTCCTCGCCCCCTTCACCCATCCTCGGCCCCACGACGTGGATGACGTGGCGCGCCTTGAGCTTCCCCGCGGAGGTCATGGCAGCGCTCCCGACGGGAACGAAGCCGATCGCGTCGCTCTCCTCCTGGATGATCCTGCCGCCCTTCCTCACGATGGCGCCGGCCACGCCGCCGCCGTGCCGGAGCCGGCTGTTCGCGGCGTTCACGATGGCATCGACGTCGCGCTCCGTGAGGTCCGCCGATACGAGCCTGATCGTCGTGGCACCGATCGTTCTCTCCAGTGTTCCCATCTGCATTCCTCGCTGCCGATCTGAAAACAACCGCACTACCTATTGTGTCCTTGCGAGGAGCGCAGCAACGAAGCAATCCCGTATGTACGCCGAGATTGCCACGCTCCCTTCGGTCGCTCGCAATGACCATAGAACAAATCCATAGCCGTTTGCATTAGCGCCCCTTGCTGCTGAAGCTTGCCTTTGTCCTCGTCATCTCGACGATAGGCACGGAGACCTCGGCCTTGATGCCGTAGGTCTTTTCAAGATCGATGTCCTCCGGGACCGCGTCCAGCAGCTTCCCCGCGACCTTCTGGTCGGCCTGGCGGTAGAGGAGCCGCGCCTCCACCGTGACGCTCCCCTGCGTCTTCACCGGCAATACGCCGAAATAGGCGTCCTTGTACCCGCGCGGCGGGATGGTGTCGTGCCGGGAGAAGGCTGTTACCACCCAGGGGTCGATGGCGAAATGGAAGTCCTTGCCCATGCCGTCGGAATTGAACAGACGCGTATCTGGTCCAACTGAGCCAGCCTTGTCAAGCCCGCCGCTCATGAGCACAATGTTCCCGCCGGCGTCCTTCGCCGTGACCTCGAGCCACATCTCGCGCACGTTCGTAAGCGACGTGGGCAGGTTATGTCCGGCGCGGATGTTCTTCACGCGGACCTTCACTTCGGCGAGCGCGCCGTTCCGGTACACGGGCTGGACCTCCATCTCCGCAGCGGCCTTCAGCTTCGCCACGGCCATCTGGTACTTCTTCTCGAGCGAGGCGGCGAGGTCCTTGTCGCCAGCCTTCTTCGCCGCTGCCCCGGCCAGGTAATAGAGGAGGTAATTCGCGCCGCTGAAGTAATGCCGGTACTCGGAACGCTCCGGCTTCCGGAAGTTGTCGGCGGTCTTGATGAACGTCTCGGTCTCGACCATGTGGCAGTCCTGGCAGTGGATGTCCTTCTGGGCGTAGGGACCGTGCTTCCACTCCAGATAGGTAGATTCGAG
>JAAXXJ010000472.1 GCA_013334545.1 Nitrospirota bacterium
CTCATCCTTCTTCCGCTCCTCCTCGGGCAGGAACTTCTGCACGCCGAGATACTTGTGCATGTTGGCCGTGGTGATGGTGAACAGACCGGTCTCGCCCTCGGCGATCTTCCTGGCGACCTTGCGGCAGAGGTGGCCGATCTCCCGTTCCAGGTTGCGGACTCCCGCTTCGCGAGTGTACGCATCAATGATCTTGAGGATGGTCTTGTCCGGGATGCTGATGTTCTTCGCGGTGACGCCGTGCTCCTTCAGCTGGCGCGGGACCAGGTAGCTCCTGGCGATGCCGAGCTTCTCATGCTCCGTGTAGCCTGAGAGCCGGATGATCTCCATGCGGTCCTTGAGCGGCCCCGGGATGGGGTCCGTCATGTTGGCCGTGGTGATGAACATCACGTTGGACAGGTCGAAGGGCAGCCCGATGTAATGGTCGCTGAAGGAATTGTTCTGCTCCGGGTCCAGCACCTCGAGCAGAGCGGCCGACGGGTCGCCCCGGAAGTCGGCGCCGATCTTGTCGATCTCGTCGAGCATGAAGACCGGGTTGTTGGACCCGGCCGTCTTGATGCCCTGGATGATCCTGCCCGGCAGCGCCCCCACGTAGGTCCTGCGGTGGCCGCGGATCTCCGCCTCGTCCCGCACGCCGCCGAGCGAGATGCGCACGAACTCGCGCCCCAGGGAGCGGGCGATGGACTTGCCGAGCGAGGTCTTGCCCACGCCCGGAGGCCCCACAAAGCACAGGATGGGGCCCTTCATCTTGTCCTTGAGCTTGCGCACGGCAAGGTATTCAAGGATCCGCTCCTTCACCTTCTCGAGGTCGTAGTGGTCCTCCTCGAGGATCTTCTGCGCCGCCTTGAGGTCCAGGTTGTCCTTCGTCGACTTGCTCCAGGGGAGCTCGGCGAGCCCCTCGATGTACGTGCGGGTCATGGACGCCTCTGCGGCGTCAGGGTGCATGCGCTCGAGCCTGCGGAGCTGCTTCTCGGCCTCCTTCATGGCCTTCTCCGGCATCTTGGCATCGACGATCTTCTCCCGGAGCTCGCGGATGTCCTCGGAGCGGTCGTCCGTATCGCCCAGCTCCTTCTGGATGGCCTTGAGCTGCTCGCGAAGGAAATACTCGCGCTGGGTCTTGTCGATCTCGCCGCGGACATCGGCCTGGATCTTCTGCTGCATGGACAGCAGCTCGATCTCCTTGCCCAGCGCCTCGTTGATCCGCTTGATCCGCAGAAGGGGATCGGTGACCTCAAGGATCTCCTGGGCCTGTTCCACCTTGAGGCCCATGTTCGCTACGGCGAGGTCGGCGAGCTTCCCGGGGTCGTCCACGTTCTCGATGACCACCATGATGTCGGGCAGGATCACCTTGCCGAAGGACACGAGCTTCTCGATCTGCTCCTTGACGTTCCGCATGAGCGCCTCAAGCTCGATGTTCACCGCCGACGTCGCGTCGGGGAAGGGCTTGATCTCGACCAGGTAGAACGGTTCTTTTTGTAAGAATTTCACGGTCTTCGCGCGGGACACTCCCTGGACCAGGATCTTGATCCTGCCGTCGGGGAGCTTCAGCATCCGCATGATCACGCCCACCGTCCCCATGGAATAGAGGTCCGACGGCGAGGGGTTCTCGACGTTGATGTCCTTCTGGGAGGCCAGGAAGATCATCCGGTTCCCCTCGAGCGCCGTTTCGATCGCCTTGATGGACATCTCCCGTCCCACGAACAGGGGGAGCACCATGTAGGGGAAGACCACGATGTCCCGGATGGGGAGCAGCGGGATCTTCTTGGGGATCTCGATGGACTGCTGGAGCTCGGTGCTCTTTGGTTCGGTCTTTGCCAAGATGGTCTCCTTATGACAGCGTCAGGGACGCCGGTGCGCGATCAGAGCTTCAGTTTCTGCAGGTAGTGCCGGAACTCGCTGCCGAACTCGTTGTTCCTGAGGCCGAACTCGACAGTGGCCTTGAGAAAGCCGAGCTTGTCGCCGGCGTCATACCGTGTGCCCTTGAACTCGAAGGCGTAGATAGGCTGTTTTTCCATGAGCAGGTGGAGCCCGTCGGTGAGCTGGATCTCGCCGCCCTTTCCCGCTTTCGTGTGCTCCAGCGCTGCGAAGATCTCCGG
>JAAXXJ010000154.1 GCA_013334545.1 Nitrospirota bacterium
ATGCCGACGCTCAAGTTCGAAATCAGGGGCTTCGCAGTCAATGAGGCACAGAAGGGCCACGTCCGGCTGACCATAGGAGCGCGCGACCCGGACGGCGTGCCCATCAACGAACCCAAGGAAACGGAAGGCCGGCCGCCTGCAACCGCAACGTCGGTCGAGAGCTGGGCCAACGTCTCGCTGCCGCGCTACGCGGTTCCCGGCAACTACCGGCTGGACATCACCGTTGCGGACCTCGTCGGCAATCGGAAGGTCGCCGCGTCGGCGCCGTTCAAGGTCGAAGGCGCGCCGTTCGAGCCCAGCGCAACGCTCGTCCTCAGAAACGTCCGCCTCACCGAGGGCGAGGACGGCCCGCCGAGGAGCGACTCGAAGTACAGCGCCGGGAGCACCGTCTGGATGTCTCTCGAGTTGGTGGGCTTCCAGGCCGACGCCGACAAGTCGGTTCGCGTGCAGGAGCACCTCTTGCTCGAAGCGCTTCTGCCTGGCCTCAAACCTCTTCTCGTCAAACCTCCCCTCTGCGGGGATGGCCTCCTTCACCGCGACGAGGCGCCCGAGGCTATCGACCGCGCGGTAGACATTGCCCTCGCCCCCCTGGCCGATCAGCTGGATGGCGGTGTACTCGCCCGACATCCTCCGATTCCTCCCCTCCGGCGCGTCCCACGCGACCGACGCGTGGATCGCCGCCTCCCGGGCCGGCTACAAGGTCAAGACCGTGGACTTCACCGGTTCCTACTGGAGCGATATCGGCACTCCCGCGAGCTACGCCGCGGCGGTCCTGGACACGCTTCGGATGATCGGGGAGACCGTCTATTGCTCCTCCTCGGCGCGGGCAGGGGAGATCGAGGTGGACGGCTACGCGGTGATCGAACAGGGCTGTGCGGTACGCGGCGGCAGCAAGCTCCGGAACTGCATCATTATGCCCGGCACGGAGGTCGCCGGCAGCCACGAGAACTGCATCATTGGCCCCGACTACGAGCTTCCGCTCACGGAGATCGAGATGCAGCCGTCGACCCATAGGGCGATGAAAAAGGACGTCGGCCTCGCCGGCCCCCTCTTCTCCTGGTTCGACGCCCCGGCCGCGGGCAAGGGCAGCATCGCGAAGGCGGTCCTCATCGGCCTTGGCGGTTCAGACCGCCGCTATTTCCGCGTGCAGAAGGGAACGCTTTCTGCTGTCCTGATGGAGTGCGGGCGCGAAGACCCCGATTACGAACGCCATCTCACCTATACGAAGTTCTTCCATGGCCACGGCGTTCCTGTTCCGCGCCTGCTCGGTGCCGACGAGGCGGGCAAGCGTGCGCTTTTCGAGGACCTCGGCGACCTTTCGCTCCACTCCTGGCTCCGGTTCCCCCATGACGCCGACATCGTTGAAGCCCTCTATCATCGCGTGCTCGAAATCCTCGTCGTCCTTCATGGCCGGGCATCTGAGCACGTCGACGAGTGTTCGCCGCTTGCATCACGGATGTTCGACTACGACCACCTCCGCTGGGAAACGGCATACTTCCTCGAGCGGTTCGTCACCGGCCTCAGGAAGGCGCGGGTCGCGGACCGGAAAGCGCTCGACGAGGACTTTCACAACCTCGCGAAGACCGTCAGCTCCTTCCTGCCGGCGGTCATCCACCGGGACTTCCAGAGCCAGAACATCATGGTGAAAGCCGGCACTCCCCACGTCATCGACTTCCAGGGGGCCCGCATGGCCCCGCCGGCCTATGACGTCGCATCGATCCTGTGGGACCCCTACCACCGGCTTGACGACACGATGCGTGAACGGCTTGTCTCGTACTATATCGAGGAGATGAAAAGATCGACGAAGGACTTCGACGCCGACGCATTCATCGACACGCTGCTTCCCTGCCGACTCCAGCGCCACATGCAGGCGCTCGGCGCGTACGGATTCCTCTCTGCGGTGAATGGCAAGAAATATTTCCTGAAGTACGTCCCCGAGGCCCTCCGGCTGCTGCGGGATGAGACCGCCGCTGCGCAGAACGATTACCCGGCCCTCCATCAGCTCGTGTCGGGCTTGCGCTGATCCTCCCAAGCGCCACGAATGACCTTTCCTGCTTCAACGCGGAATCCGCGTCCTTCCAAATTCCCGCAATGAATAGAAAATTGCATTATATTCTCCTCTGCCTGCTATAATTAACCTAAGTTCACTTTTGGGCTTCATCTATTTCATCTGACTTTTTCATCGTGGTAGCCGACCATGCTCTTCCGTGTCGCCGAAAAGAACGAGATCAAGACCCTCTACAACATGCTCGCCGAGAAGAACGCGGTTGTCGGACCGGTCCGGACGGGCAAGGACCGGAACGGCGCCCCCCTCTACGCCTTCGAGCAGATAGCGGATTTTCCGAAGCTCGACCTTAGCTACACCACTACCCGCCTCCCGGCAAAGCGGTACTTCCTCCCCTTCCGCGAGGACCTCGCCACCTTCACGATGAGCGGCAGGGAATGGACCAAGCAGATCGACTACAACATCGACCGGCCCTATGTGCTCTTCGGGCTCCACTCCTGCGACATCAACGCCCTGAACAAGCTCGACAAGGTGCTGATGGGCCCCGTCTATCCCATGCCCTACTACGCGGCGAAGCGGAAGAACATGTTCATCATCGGCATCGACTGCCGGCCCCAGCCCTTCTGTTTCTGCCGCTCCATGGGCGCCGACACCGTGCTCCACGGCTTCGACCTCTTCCTGACGGACATCGGCGACAAGTATTTCATCGAGATCCTGTCGGCCGAGGCCTACGAGATCGCCAAGGACCTGAAAACGGAGGCACCGAAGGAATCCGACCACCTGCAGTACATGCGGACCGTGGCGGAGAAGAACAAGCAGTTCACCGCGCATGTGGACACCACGGACCTCACCAAGATCCTGGACATGGAGTTCCAGTCCCCGGTCTGGAAGCAGTGGGGCGACAAGTGCCTGGGTTGCGGCACCTGCGCCAACGTCTGCCCCACCTGCTACTGCTATGGCGTGGAGGAGACCGTGGATGTGGATCTCCAGCACGCGAAGAAGACCAAATCGCTCTATTCCTGCAACATCGTGGACTTCGCCGAGGTCGCCGGCGGCCACAACTTCCGGCCCGAACGGAGCACCAGGCTCAAGTACCGCTACTACCACAAGCACCGTGGGTTCGTCGAGGCCTATGAGGAGTCTCTCTGCGTGGGCTGCGGCCGCTGCGGCGAGGCCTGCCTCGCGGGCATCACCGTGCCCGAGGTGATCGCAAGCGTCCGGGGAGAGGAGCACTGATATGGATCACCGTCTCGCGTTCCACGACGTGCACCCCCACTACCACAGGTACCATCGCAAAGCCGACCTCGATAGCTTCGAGTTCACTTACAAGGCCGAGATCACGAGCGTATACAAGCTCACGGAACAGGAGAACCTGTACCGCATCCGGATACTGGACAACGAGGACCGCAGGCACTTCTCCTTCCGCCCCGGTCAGTTCATCATGCTCGAACTTCCGGGCATCGGCGAATCGCCCATCTCCATCTCGTCGTCGCCGAGCAACCATGAGGACATCGAACTCTGCATCCGAGCCGTGGGAAACCTGACGACCTTCCTGAGCCGGGCCGAGCGCGGCACGCGCGTCGGCATCCGCGGCCCCTTCGGCACCAACTTCCCCATGGAGCGCATGCACGGCGGGAACATCCTGCTCATCGCAGGCGGGCTGGGCCTCGTCCCGCTGCGATCGCCCATCGCCCACGTGCAGGAGCACCGGAGCATGTTCGACAAAGTGGACATCGTGTACGGCACGAAGGACGCCTCCCGCCTGCTCTTCAAGTTCCAGTACGAGATGTGGAAGAAGGATGACATCGGGCTGCACATCATCCTGGAAAAAGCAGATCCCTCCTGGACCGGGCCGGTGGGATTCACCACCAAGGTTCTGGAGGAGATCGTGAAGGGCCGGGACGATTCCTACCTCGCCAACACGTATGCCATCGTCTGCGGCCCGCCCGTCATGTTCAAGTCCGTCTGCACCATGCTCTCCGAGCGCGGCGTGCCCATGCAGAAGATGTTCGTGGACCTGGAGCGGCGGATGCACTGCGGCATGGGCAAGTGCTGCCGCTGCAACGTGGGCTCCACCTACACCTGCCTCAAGGGGCCGGTGTTCGACTACTGGACCGTCATGAACCTGAAAGAGGCCATCTGAAAGAACCTGAACGATTTATTTGACACTGAGGACACTGTAAGAACCTTAAACACGGAAGCGGCGGATAAAAATCATGAAGAAGCAGGATTAGACAGGATCAAGAAGCAGAATTCCCACTGTTAACAGTTTTATCCTCTAATCCTGTCAAAGTTTCTTTCTTAGTACTTGTTGTATCCGTACTTATCATAGCTGTTCTCAGAGTCTTCAGTGTCAAAGATTAGTTTTTAAATCTGCACTGAAGCCTATAGTCTCGTATCAGAGGAGCAATGATCTTGAATAGCAACCCGACACAGCGGACCTACCTCGGACTGCCTGTTCCCCGTCCGAAGGTCGCCTTCTTCGAGCTCTCCTCCTGCGAGGGCTGCCAGCTCCAGCTCGTGAACAACGAGGCCACGATGCTCGATTTTCTGTCCCTCGTGGACGTGCGGACCTTCCGCGAGGCCATGACGGAAAAACATGATGATTACGACATTGCTTTCGTCGAGGGCAGCGTCACCCGCAGCGATGAGATCGAGCGGCTCAAGAAGATCCGCGAGCAGGCAGCCGTGCTCGTGGCCTTTGGCTCCTGCGCCTGCTTCGGCGGCGTGAACCAGCTGCGGAACCGGTTCCAGGACGCCGCGTGGGTCAGGCGGGAGGTCTACGGATCCCACCCCATCGAGACGAACGACGCAGCGAGACCGCTCGGGGACTTCGTGAAGGTGGACCTCACGATCTTCGGCTGCCCGGTCAAGAAGGAAGAGGTCGAGAAGATCGTGACGAACGTGGTGCTCGGGAAGACCGTCGTCCATCCCAAGTACCCCATCTGCATGGAGTGCAAGGCGAACGAGAACACCTGCCTCTTCGACCTGGGCGAACCCTGTCTGGGCCCGATCACCCGGGGCGGCTGCGATTCGTGGTGCCCGAACAGCCGCTTCGGCTGCTGGGGCTGCCGCGGCCCGGCCGTGGACGCCAACGTGGACCAGATGCGGGAGATCATGAAGAAGTACGGTTTCTCCGAGGAGACGATGCTCGACCGGCTGGAGTGCTTCGGGGGATTCGCAGCGCAGGCGGCGGAAATACGAAAGACCGTGAAGGTAAAAGTGTAAACACGGATGACCAGAAGTAGGCGCCTCTAGGCGACACGGATAAAGGAAAACACTATCGTCCTTCGCATTTGCAGAGATCGAGAAAAAACAGGACGCTGAGGACACTGAAAATACTTATGACAGAACCATGAAATGCAGCACTTGGCAGTTCCCTGGGATCTTTCTGTGTGATCAGTGCCGAACGAATTTATCGCGTTCGTTTTCCGTTTAGATTCTATCTGGTCAACGTGTAGATGCACATGAGGCTTTCATGAAAGTCACCCAGTCCATCGATATACACCATCTCACCCGGGTCGAAGGCCACGGCAACATCAGGATCGCCATCAAGGACGGAAAGGTCGAGGAAGCGGCCTGGGAGGTCGTCGAGACACCGCGCTTTTTCGAGGCCATGCTGGTCGGCAAGAAATGGGAGAACGCGCCCTGGATCTGCGGCAGGATCTGCGGCATCTGCTCCATCGGGCACACCCTCGCCAGCATCCGAGCGGTTGAGAACGCCTTCGGCTTCGTGCCGACGGACCAGACAAAAAAGCTTCGCATCCTGCTCAAGCACATGGAGACGCTCCAGAGCCATATTCTCCATCTCTACTTCCTTGCGGCACCGGATTTCGTGAACGTGGGCAGTGTGTTCCCGCTCATCAACTCCCACCCTGACGTGGTGAAGCGTGCAGCCAAGATCAAGCTCCTGGCGAACGACCTCTGCGATTGCGTCGGCGGCAGGCGCATGCACCCGACCCGGACGATCGTGGGCGGGTTCACCATGCTGCCGGAGAAGGACGAGCTCCGCACGTTCAAGTACCGGCTCCAGGACATCGCGGATGACCTCACCCGGACCGCCGAGCTCTTCCACCAGTTCAGCCTGCCGGACTTCAGCCGCGAGACCGAGTTCGTGTCGCTCAAGGGCGATAACGACTATCCCTTCATCGGCGGCGACCTCGTCTCGACAGACGGCGTGGTGAAGAAAGAGCACGAGTACCGGCTCATGACGAACGAATACATGGTCTCCACGTCGACCTCCAAATGGAGCAAGCTCTCGCGTGCGTCCCTGGCGGTCGGCGCCCTCGCCCGGCTGAACAATAACTTCGAGTTCCTCCACCCGGCAGCCAAGGAGATATCGCAGGGCTTCGGGCTCAGACCGGTGAACCACAACCCCTTCATGAACAACATCGCCCAGCTCGTGGAATGCGTGCATGTGGCGATGGAGTCGATCGAACTGATCGACGGGATGATCGATTCGGACTGGAAGGAGCCAAGGCAGCAAGTGGTGCCGAAGGAAGGTGTCGGCGTGGGTGCCGTGGAAGTACCGCGCGGGATCCTCTACCACTGCTACGAGTTCGACAAGGAAGGCAGGATCGTCAGAAGCGACTGCGTGATCCCCACGAGCCAGAACCACGCCAATATCCAGCACGACCTGACCGCGCTGGCGGAGAAGTATGCGGAAGAAGGAAAGAAGGACCGGGACATCGAGCTCCTCGCCCAGATGCTCGTGCGGTCTTACGACCCCTGCATCTCCTGCTCGGTGCACTGAGCGACGCTCATGCTGTAAACGACAGAGGCAGGCCACATGGCCTGCCATTTTCAAATTCAAAAACTACTTAGCAACCCTTCTTTGGATATTGCCGTAATTCCCCCCAATTATCACATATACTCCAACCTATACATTTTTGCTTTTTCACGGTATAAACGCAAGTCATCAGTACGAAATAGTGCGATAAATCTTTTTCTGCTAT
>JAAXXJ010000155.1 GCA_013334545.1 Nitrospirota bacterium
ATGGATCGTATAGGTGGCGCTGCTCACAGTTGCGCAGTCCAGGGCCTCGCTGAAGGTGACTGACACATCCGTGTTCGTCAGCAGTCCTGTTGCCCCCTGTGCGGGACTCTTGCTCGAGACCGTCAGATAGGCCGTTGCCGGCGGGTTATCGCCTCCATCCCCTCCTCCGCAAGCACCGAGCAGGAGCCCGAACGCCGTAACCACGACACACAACGATGCAGTCCGTTTCATGACACACCTCCTGTGGAACAGAATTGATCCAACCTGTGCATGCTTCGCATTTTTCTGCTTCCTCCGCTCTTCCCTCCTCCGCAGACCATGCAGGGGAACAGGAACAACTTCGCCATCGCACTACGCGGCGAACGCCCCGATGCACGATATTCACCTGTAGATGTGCGGGTAATATAAATTAAAAATAGCAAAGAGACGTACTGTTGTAAAGAGATATGCATCAAATAATTTCACGATGAGCTGCAGATGGTGCTTGGGGACATTGTTGCACCTGTTGCGCTGTAGGTACTGAGCTTACGTCCGTGGGAGGGTGGATGGGCGGGATGGGAATACCGTGCAATTCCCCTATGGTGTGATTCGAGGATAGTCCAAAAGAGTGCGGGAGTCAAGATAACAGGGGTGGAACAAAAAAAAGCTGCCAACCGGTTTGGGTAAGTAGCTCATGAAGCGGTTTCAAATTGTTGAAAATCCAGAGAAAGTACGTCATCCCGGGCTCTACCGTTTCGGCAGGGGGATGACGTTCGATCGGTTCTGTTCCCCGGGCTTGGCGTCCTTCGCCCGCGTCAGGATGCCGGGGGCGACATTCCAGTGCTCTCCGTTGTCGGTGATGACCGTGACCGTCTTCTTGTTGTACCTGGTCAGCACGCCGGAAAGCGCGGGCCGTTCGTCGGGCTTGAAGGATACCCGGTCGCCGACCTTGAACTCAAGCATCTTATGATGCGCCCGCTCCTGGCTCAGGAAGCGCAGCCGCTCGACGATCCTGCGGTTCAAATCGACAAGCTCATCTTCCGTGAGCTGGGTGATGTCGATCTTCATGGGAAGCCTCCATCAACAAGGTCATGTTATGCGTAATGCGGCTTGACATTTATCGTTTCGCCGAACGCCGCCTCAACTTGAAGTCACAATTAGTAATTTCACGTTCAAATGTTAGGACAACCTCCCGGGCCGCCGATCAGGCTACCTTCTTCTGCAGCGACGCTGCTACTGCTACTTCACGAAGGAGCAGCAGTAATCGGAGAGGATCCTGACTTTCATCGTAAACTTGGAATTGGCCGGCACCTCGAAGGACTCGCCGCCCTTCACGGCCTTCCACGAGGATGTGCCGGGAAGCATCACGTCAAGCTCGCCGGACAGGATCTCCATGATCTCCCTGTCGCCGGTCGAGAACTCGTACTCGCCCGGCTGCATGATGCCCAGGGTCTTTTTGGACCCGTCGGGGAAGAGGACCGTCCTGCTCACGACCTTGCCGTCGAAATAGATGTTGGCCTTTTTCACTACTGTCACATTCTTGAACTCGGACATGAAATACCCTCCTGTTGGGACCACAGATGACCGAAAGTAGGCGCTTCTAAGCGACACAAATTGACACAGATGGAACAACAAATAACAGCAAACCTTGGACCTTTTCTCACCGCAGAGGACGCAGAGGACGACAACGTCGACTACAATCCATTCACCATTTTTTTTATTCCATCCTTCAGATGCACTACATTGAAATTGATCAACAGACCGAGGGCCTTGTTGCTTAATTTAAGATAAGAAAGGAGTTGGGCTTCATGGATCGGCAATTTCTTCTCAACAGCTTTCAACTGGACGATGATGCTGTCAGCAACCAGAAGGTCGATCCGGTAGCCTGCAGCAATCATCACGCCATAATACTCGAGCGGTAGCGATACCTGGGAAAGAACGATTAATCCGATTTTTCGCAGGTCATGCAAAGAGACAGGACTCGTAAGCACTCTCCAGCAGTCCAGGTCCCAATGTCGTATGCACCCGCATGGCAGCTTCTATGATCAAACCGCTGATCTTATTGATGTCCATAGCGTTCATCCAACAGCAAAACTTAAAACCTTTTCTTACGGCAAAGGACGCAGAGGACGTCCGAGTCAACATCATTTCCTGGGTTTAAACCCCAAAGCATGAGGCCTTTGACTTCCTCTCCTGCCTTTCCCTCTGCGCCCTGGTTTGTTTTAGTCAAGTATTTTTTATAGAGAACCTTGCTCTCGCGTAAAGTCTCAGTCTTAGGTGCGGCACCTTACCCAATCCTGGTATTTTGAGGGTCTCGACAGAGCCCAAACCTTGCTTCATTGGGATTAAGGTGCAAGCGGGGAGTTATGTAAGCTCTGTGTGAAGGTCGGCTGGGCCGCCTTAGATGTCGCAGACGATAATCTCCCCGCTTACACGCAAAGACGTCTGTTATGCAGCCTCCTTGAGTTGGAGCCGTGTTTCTGAGTAATTGGGTACGTACTCGCTATGGTCACGCACAAGAGCAAAGAGAATGCCGAGAATCTTTCGGCCGACAGCCACCAGGGCCTTGGGCTTTGGCATGCCTCGGTCACAGGCGCTTCGATACCACTGACGCATCGCGCCGCCTTTCTTGACGGTGTTGAGGGCGGCAAAATACAGAAGCTTCCGCATCAGCGGACGGCCGCGCTTGGAGATGTGACGCTGCCCTTTATGTCTGCCGGAACTCACTTCAAAGAGATCCAGCCCTGCGAGCTTCATGACTTCGCCCAGCGTGCGGAACTTCCGGAAGTCTCCCACTTCTCCAATCAGGCCGGCTGCCGTAACTTGGCCGATCCCCTTGAGCGACAGAAGCGTGGTGCTGTAGGGAATCCGAGCGAGATGCGCTGTCATCTCTTGCTCCAGGCTCTCGGTAAATCGCTCCGCGGCATCAAGAAGGGAAAGAAGCTCATGTATCTCCATCACGACGCTTGCTTGGCCTTCAGCGACGCCAACCGACGATTTTGCGGCCTCGTAGAGCGCCTGTGCGCGGTCCTCCTTCAGTTTCCCCCGACTGACCTTTCTCAGTGTCTTCGCAAGGTCGGGAAGGCCGTAGGCCACGATATTCTGGGGCGTTGGGTGATGCTTCAGAAAATATCGGGCGCTTGCGCTCGCGACATCCTTGATCACCTGCAAAAACTCCGGGAAGATGCTCGCCAGAAGGCACTGGATCTGGTTCGCCAGGGCCGTATGGCGCCGGATGCTGCGTTCCCGGGCCTGGCTGAGCCTGCGAAGTTCGGCAGCAGGCCCTTCAGGGATCACCACCGTAAGGAATCGGCTCATTGCGATGATGTCGGCAATGACTTTCGGATCCTTCTGGTCGGTCTTGTTCGGCGAGTTATCCGTTACTTCCTTGAATCGTTTCGTATGCAGTGGATTTACCTGCACCAGCTCCGCGCCCCGCGCCCGCATGAAGTGCGCCAGGGGTTCGCCGTAGGGACCGGTGGACTCATAGCCGAAGAGAATACCATCAAGGTTGTGGAGCTTCTGGGCATGGGAGACCCGTTCCCAGAACCCCCAAAATCCCGCGCCGTTATTCGGAATACCGAAGGGCTTTACATCGGTTCCGTCCGGACAGCGCCAGTAACCGAAATGCTTGTCTTTTCCCATATCGGCAGTCACGATAAGAAGGTTCCTGTTGACGGCAACACCCTTTTTTGTTTTAATCGTCTTCACGGCTATGCTCCTTTCTACGGTTTGGATTTACCACCTCGCCAGCTGGTTCCAAATCTAGAAAGTGAGTATAGCCTTTCTTATTGGAGCTTAGCTACTGCAATATAGCAAGCTCTGTGTCCTGGTGAAGGTTTTGCCGTTCGCAGCCCGGTCTTGGTCATGACACGACGAACGCTCATAGCTGTCCCGGCCCTTCTCGCCCTGTTCCTGGCTATAGCGGGGGCCGTGTGCGCCGAGGACAGCCAGGAAAAGCATCAGGAACTCCAGCGCATCAAGAAGGAGATGCAGGAGAAGAAGCAGAAGCTCCAGCGCGCAGATAAACGGGAGCGCTCGATCCTTACCGAGCTGGAGAAGATCGACCGCGAGATACAGGCCGGGAGCGCCCAGCTCGCTGACCAGCGGAGGAAGCTCCGCGAGGCTGAGGCCGCGCTTGCGGAGATAGAGCAGAGCAACACGGCGACCACCCAGGAGCTCGCGCGGCTCAAGCAGCTCTACGCGGCGCGGCTCCGGGCGCTCTACAAGATGAGCAGGACCGGCGGCTACGCGCTGGCGGTCCTTTCGTCGGACAGCTTCACGTCGGCCTACCGGCGGGTACGATACTTGGGGATCATTGCCGAGCGTGACAAGCGGATGATCGGCGAGTACGGCGCAGCCCTGGAGCGTCTGGCCAGCCGCGAGCGAGAGGTGCGGGACCGCGCGGGCGAGATCCTCGCCCGGCGGGAGGCGGTGGAGAAGAAGCGCGTCTCCCTTGAGTCCCAGCGGAGGAAAAAGGGGGAGATCCTCGGCTCGGTGAAGCAGGAGAAGACCGTCTACGAGGCGACCTTGAAGGACCTCGAGGAGTCGTCATCGAACCTCTGGGCCATGATCCGCCTGGCGGAGCGGGACAAGAAGGCCGCCAGGAAAAAGGCGCCTGTCCACGATACTGTCCCGGCATCGGCGGACCGGAACCGGTTCCCCTGGCCGGTGAAGGGGCCGGTCCTGACCCGCTTCGGCTCGCAGCGCCATCCTCAGTTCGGGACCGCGATCTTCCGGCGCGGGATCGACATCGAGGCGCGCACGGGAGATGAGGTGCGGGCGGTGCATGACGGCCAGGTGGTCTTCGCCGACTGGTACAAGGGATACGGCAGGCTCGTCATCATCGACCATGGCGAGGGACTGTATACGCTCTACGGGCACCTTTCACAGCTTGGGGTTGGGGGCGGGGACCGCGTTACGCGGGGCCAGGTGGTCGGCCTTGCCGGGGACACGGGGAGCCTCAAGGGGTCCAAGCTCTACTTCGAGGTCCGGCGGAACGGCGAGGCGGAGGACCCCCTTCTGTGGCTGGCAAAACGGTAGACGAATCCAGGAGCGAGCACAGGCCCTCCTGTTTTTTCGGGGATAGCGAGCGATTAGAATAAAATATACTACCTTGAGGATCAAAGCTCCACGCAGCAATCTTCAGGGAGCTTAAATCCAGGAGCGAGCATAGGCCCTCCTGTTTTTTCGGGATAGCGAGCGATCAGGATAAACACCTACCCTGAGGATCGAAGCCGCGCTGCATATTGCTGCAGGGTGCTTCACTGTGGTATTATAAAGCGATTTCCCGACCAAGGAGATGAGAATGAAGCTGTACACGGAGGAGAATGAAATGATCAAGATCAACAAGAAGCGATTCCTGGTCACGCTGCTGATCCTGCTGGTCATCGGCACGATCACGCTGTTCACGACCGGGTTCGTGGTCGGACACCAGGCGGCCCACGCCAAGTCCGATACGTACGACGACCTCAGGGCCTTCACGAGGGCCCTCGAGCTCATCAAAAGCAATTATGTGGAGGAACCCAACACCAAGGACCTCATCCAGGGAGCCATCCGCGGCATGATCTCCAGCCTCGACCCCCACTCGTCCTACATGTCCGAGCGGGCGTTCAAGGAGATCAACATGGACATCAAGGGCGAATTCCAGGGCGTCGGCATCCAGATCGGCATCAAGAACCAGCAGCTCACGGTCATCTCGCCCATCGAGGACACGCCGGCCGACCGCGCCGGCATCGCGGCCGGCGATAAGATCCTGAAGATCAACGACGAGTGGACCAAGGACATGAGCATCGAGGACGCCGTGGACCGGATGCGCGGCCCCAAGGGCACCCAGGTGACCCTGATGCTCTTCCGCGAAGGCTGGGACAAGCCGAAGGACGTTACCATCACCCGCGACGTCATCAAGGTCCAGAGCGTGAAGTCCCGGATGCTCGAGGGAGACATCGGGTACGTCAAGATCATCCAGTTCCAGGGCAAGACCGCCGCGGATGTTGACAAGGCGATGAAGAAGCTCGAGGAAAAGGGCATGAAGCGCCTGGTGCTCGACCTGCGGAACGATCCGGGCGGCCTGCTCGATGCGTCGGTGGACGTGAGCAGCCTCTTCCTGCCCAAGGACAAGCTGGTGGTCTACATCCAGGGCCGGCGGAAGGACGACCGCAAGGACTTCCTCGCCACCGGCGGCGTTGCGGTCCGCGACTACCCGGTGGTGGTGCTTGTGAACTCGGGCAGCGCCAGCGCCTCGGAGATCGTGGCGGGCGCACTGCAGGATTCGAAGCGCGCCGTCATCATCGGGACCCAGACATTCGGCAAGGGTTCGGTCCAGACCGTGTTCCCCCTCGACGGGAACACGGGCATGCGTCTCACCACGGCGAAGTATTACACGCCCAGCGGCCGCTCCATTCAGAACGTGGGCATTGCGCCGGACATTGAGGTGAAGCTCCCGAAGGTCAAGGACGCGAAGGACGGCGAGTCGGCGCATATGATCGTCCGTGAGAAAGACCTGGAGCGCCATTTGAAGAACGATACGGTCAAGGAGCCGGAGGCGAAGCCGAAGGAAAGCAAGGGAAAGAGCGAGGATGAGTTCGTGATGGAGACGGTGCCCAAGGACGACAAGGACGATATCCAGCTCCAGAAGGCCATGGAACTCCTGAAAACGGGGGATATCTTCAAGAACATTCCGGCCAAGCCTGCGCCGGTGGCGGCGGAGAAAGAAAAAGCGAAGTAGCTGAACCAGGATACACCGATTACCATGAAAGGCAGGGCTTTGAGCCCTGCCTTTTTTATTGGCAAAGAGTACCTGCATAGTATGTATTGTCACCTTTCTTGCGTGCCCAGGAAAGGTGACTAAGGAAGGGCACCCGTCGAAAATTTTTCACCGCTGTACTCGGTCGTCCTCGGTACATTTCGGAAACTCGCTCTCCGAGCTCGGACATCCGAAATGCTTCACCCTCGGGCTCGGTCGCCAGACT
>JAAXXJ010000156.1 GCA_013334545.1 Nitrospirota bacterium
TCTTCCTGCTGAGGCTCGCATCCACAAAAGGTCCTTTTTTAACTGATCTCGGCACTGCGCCCTCCGTTTACCTGCTCTTAGTCCTTCTGGAAATAATAAGCTTGGTCGTTTTTTTGTTTTTCCTTGTTCTCACCCCATCAGGAAGCCCCCATGGCGAACAGCCCGGTCGGCCGCCTGAGGATTTTCCTTCGCCGCCACCCAGCGGATGGTCTACCGGGTTCATGACAACGCCGCGAACCCGCGGCCGCCTGCCTATCCAGCGTGCCCTGCCCGCCTTGCCGATGCTGACATTCTCGTGGTCGAGGTTGCCCACCTGGCCGATGGTTGCCATGCACTCCGACCGTACCTTTCGAACCTCGCCGGAGTTGAGGCGGAGTGTCGCATAGTCGCCTTCCCGCGCCAGGAGCTGTACTGAAGCCCCTGCACTGCGTGCCAACTGTCCGCCGGCACCCTTCTTCAGCTCTACATTGTGGATCACCGTACCCACCGGAATCGAGGCCATGGGAAGCGCATTACCCGGTTTGATGTCCGCATCGGGCCCGGAAACGACCGTGTCGCCGACGTTCAGGCCAAGCGGCGAGATGATGTAGCGCTTCTCACCGTCAGCGTAGTGCAGCAGGGCAATGCGTGCCGTGCGGTTCGGATCGTACTCGATATGGGCGACCTTCGCGGGAACACCGAACTTCTCCCTCTGAAAATCGATGATCCGGTACTTCTTCTTGTGCCAGCCGCTCCGATACCGGACCGTGATCTTGCCGCGGTTGTTCCTGCCGCCCTGCTCAGGGACCCGGACAACGAGCGACTTCTCGGGCCTGCTCCTCGTCACTTCCTCGAACGTCGATACGGTCTGCCACCGTCTCCCGGGGGAGGTTGGATTATAGCTCTTTACCGGCATGATTATGCACCCTCAAAAATATCGATCTTTTCGCCTGGCTTCAGCGTTACAAACGCTTTTTTCCAATCGGACCTGCGGCCCACCCGCGCACCCATGCGCTTCTTCTTGCCCGGTACGTTCACCGTGGTCACGTCGAGCACCTTCACCTTGAAAATGCCCTCGATCGCCTTCCGGACCTGGACCTTGTTGGCATCGTTCCGCACCTCGAACGTCAAGACGTTGCTCTGTTCCTTCAGGCGCGAGCCTTTCTCCGTGATGCGGGGTACCCGGATAATGTCATAATGGTCCATCGTCATTTCCCGTATACCTCCTGCATGGTGGTGAGCGCGTCCTGCGTCGTGATCAGGTAACGGTACTTGAGGAGGTCGTACACGTTGATGTTCTCCATCCGGAGGACTTTGATGCTCGGTATGTTACGCGACGCGAGGGCCACGTTCTTGTTCTCAGCAGTGATCAGCACCAGTGCGCTCTCGGTCACGCCAAGGGCCTTCAGGAGCTCTGCCATCTGCTTCGTCCGGGGCCCGGCAAGCTCCAGCTTGTCCAGAAGGACCATCCGGTTGTCGCTCACCTTCGAGGAAAGGGCTGCCGCCAATGCGGCGCGCTTCTCCTTCTTGGGCATGCTGTAGGAGTAGTCACGCGGGGTCGGTCCGAAGACCGTTCCTCCGTGACGCCAGAGCGGAGAGCGGGTGCTGCCCGCGCGTGCGCGGCCCGTGCCCTTCTGCTTGAACGGTTTCTTGCCGCCGCCGCTCACCAGCCCCTTGGTCTTCGTGGCCGCGGTTCCGGCCCGCCGGTTGGCAAGCTGGTTCACCACCGCCGAATGGAGCAGGTGGGATTTCACCTCCGCGCCGAACAGGTTGGGAAGCTCCACGTCCTTCACCTTTTTGTTGCTCATATCAACCATCGCGACTGATGCCATTGTAGAGACCCTCTGTCTGTCTTATTATCCCTTGGTGATCAGGACCAGCGCGTTGTCGCCGCCGGGTACCGCGCCGCGCACGAACAGCAGATTCTGATCGGGCCGCACTTCGATGATCTTCAGGTTCTTCACCGTGACCGTGGCAGAGCCCATGTGTCCCGGAAGTTTCTTGCCAGGCCACACGCGCGAGGGATAGGCGCTGGCGCCGATGGAGCCCGGCGCGCGGTTGAACATGGACCCATGGCCGCCGGGACCGCCCGCGAAGTTATGACGCTTCATGACGCCGGCAAAGCCCTTGCCCTTGCTCACGCCGCTGACGGCGATCAACTCGCCCTTTTTGAAGATGTCCACCTTCACGTCCTGCCCCTGCTCGTATCCCGCCATGCGGAACTCGCGGAGGAATCGGTGCGGCGCTGTTTCGGACTTTTTGAAGTGGCCCGCGGCCGCCTTGGTGATCCGCCCCTGCTTCTTCTCTTCCTGGAAGGCGAGCTGCACGGCCTCGTAGCCATCCTTCGCCACGGTCTTCTTCTGCACGACCTTGCACGGCCCGGCCTGGATCACCGTGACCGGAATCAGTTCCCTGCCGTCGAACACCTGGCTCATGCCGAGCTTTTTTCCAATAATGCCTACGCTCATTGTATGGTCCCTTTACCACGACCGTGAACAGTAATCCGTTCACGCCGCTCTCTCTGGTTAGAGCTTGATCTCCACGTCAACGCCCGCAGCAAGGTCGAGCTTCATCAGCGCATCCACCGTCTGCGGTGTCGGGTCCAGGATATCGAGGAGCCGCTTGTGGGTCCTGATCTCGAACTGTTCCCGTGATTTCTTGTCCACATGGGGCGAACGGAGCACCGTCCAGCGGTTGATCCGGGTCGGCAACGGAATGGGGCCCGATACTTTGGCGCCGGTCCGCTTTGCCGTGTCCATGATCTCCACCACCGACTGGTCCAGCAGACGATGGTCATATCCTTTAAGCCGTATCCTGATCTTCTGCGTCACTGAGTCGCCCTTCCTCTCGTTTCTTGCTTACTCGATCACTTCGGTGATCACGCCGGCGCCCACGGTACGGCCGCCCTCGCGGATGGCGAACCGGAGCTCCTTGTCCATGGCGATCGGGGTGATGAGCTCGACGCTGCAGCTCATGTTGTCGCCCGGCATCACCATCTCGACGCCTTCGGCCAGCGTCACCACGCCCGTCACGTCCGTCGTCCGGAAGTAGAACTGCGGACGGTATCCCTTGAAGAACGGGGTGTGGCGGCCGCCCTCTTCCTTCGTCAGTACGTACGCCTCGGCCTTGAACTTCGTGTGCGGGGTGATGCTCCCGGGCTTGGCCAGGACCATGCCGCGCTCCACTTCTTCCTTCTTGATGCCCCGAAGCAGCACGCCGACGTTGTCGCCGGCCTCGCCTGAATCCAAAAGCTTCCGGAACATCTCGACGCCGGTGACCACGGTCTTCTGCGTGGGCTTGATGCCCACGATCTCGATCTCGTCGCCCACTTTCACGACGCCGCGCTCGATGCGGCCCGTCACCACGGTGCCGCGGCCGGCGATGGAAAACACGTCCTCGATGGGCATCAGGTAAGGCTTGTCGATGTCGCGCTTGGGCTGCGGAATGTAGCTGTCCAGCGCGTCCATGAGCTCAAGGATGCTCTTGTACTCGGGCGCGTTGATGTCCTTGCTCTCGCTCTGGAGGGCCTTCAGGGCGCTGCCTTTGATGATCGGGGTCTTGTCGCCGGGGAACTGGTACTTGGACAGGAGCTCGCGGACCTCAAGCTCGACCAACTCCAGGAGCTCGGGGTCGTCGACCATGTCGACCTTGTTCATATACACGACGATGTAGGGCACGCCGACCTGGCGGGCCAGGAGAATGTGCTCGCGCGTCTGGGGCATGGGGCCGTCGGCGGCCGAGACCACCAGTACGGCTCCGTCCATCTGCGCCGCGCCGGTGATCATGTTCTTGATGTAATCGGCATGGCCCGGGCAGTCGACATGGGCGTAGTGGCGCTTCTCCGTCTGGTACTCCACGTGCGCCGTCGCGATCGTGATGCCGCGCTCCCGTTCCTCGGGTGCCTTGTCGATGTTGTCGTACGACACGAAGCTGGCCATGTTCTTGAACGCCAGCACCTTCGTGATCGCCGCCGTCAGCGTCGTCTTGCCGTGGTCCACGTGGCCGATCGTCCCCACGTTCACATGCGGCTTCGTTCTCTCAAATTTCGCTTTTGCCATGTTCCCGCCTCCTCTTGGGAAGATGAAGTCCTGTTTTGCCGAACTACTTCTTGACCGTCTCGCCCTTCACCTTGGCGATGATCTGCTCGGATATATTCTTCGGCACTTCCTCATAATGCGCGAATTGCATCGTGTACGTCGCGCGGCCCTGGGTTTTTGACCGGATGTCCGTGGCATAACCGAACATCTCGGAAAGCGGCACCTGCGCCGTAATGACCCGCCCCGCGCCCCGCATGTTCATGCCCTGCACCCGGCCGCGGCGGGAGTTGAGGTCGCCGATGATATCACCCATGTACTCCTCGGCGCAGACGACCTCGACCGCCATGATCGGCTCGAGCAGGACCGGATTGGCCTTGTTCGCGCCTTCTTTAAAGCCCATGGAGCCGGCGATCTTGAACGCCATTTCCGAAGAGTCCACGTCATGATAGGATCCATCGATGAGAGTGATCTTGATGTCGACCATCGGATAACCGGCCATCACGCCGTTCTCCATGGCCTCCTCGATGCCCTTCTGGATCGGAGCGACGTATTCCTTGGGGACCGAACCGCCCACCGTCTTGTTCACGAACTCAAAGCCCTTCCCGGGCTCCTGAGGCTCAAGCTCCAGCACCGCATGGCCATACTGGCCGCGGCCCCCGGTCTGGCGGATATACTTGCCCTCGGCAGTGACCTTCTTCTTGATCGTCTCACGATAGGCGACCTGGGGCTTGCCCACGTTCGCGTCTACCTTGAACTCACGCATGAGCCGGTCCACGATGATCTCGAGGTGAAGCTCACCCATGCCCGAGATGATCGTCTGACCCGTTTCCTGGTCGGTGAACACGCGGAACGAGGGGTCTTCCTGCATGAGCTTCTGAAGTGAGAGGCCGAGCTTTTCCTGGTCAGCCTTGGTCTTGGGCTCAATGGCCACCGAGATCACGGGCTCCGGGAAGGTCATAGCCTCCAGGATAACCGAGGATTTTTCATCGCAGAGCGTGTGCCCCGTAAGCGTGCTCTTGAGGCCCACCGCCGCACAGATATCGCCGGAATAGATCTGCTCGATCTCTTCACGCTTGTTCGCATGCATCTTGAGCAGTCTGCCGACGCGCTCCCTCGTACCTTTGGTCGAGTTGTACACATACGATCCGGAGGTCAACGTCCCGGAATAGACCCGGATGAACGTGAGCTGACCCACGAAGGGATCGGTCATGATCTTGAATGCCACGGCGGCAAACGGCTCGCTGTCAGAGGTCTTGCGGACGACTTCCTCGCCCTTTGGTCCAATGCCTCTGACCGGCGGGATGTCGAGCGGGGACGGAAGATAGTCCACGACCGCATCAAGCAGCAGCTGTACGCCCTTGTTCTTGAACGCCGATCCGCAGATGACCGGGAAGATGCTCATGGCGATCGTTCCCTTGCGGATCGCTGCCATGATCTCGGCCTCGGTCGGCTGCTGGTCGTTCAGGAACTTGTCCGCGATGACGTCGTCGACATCGGCGAGCTTCTCGATCATCGAGGTGCGGTATTCCTTCGCCTTAGGCAGCAGGTCCGCAGGGATATCCTCAACGACATACTTTGCGCCGAGGGTCTCGTCATCGAACAGCACGGCCTTCATCTTGACCAGGTCAATACAGCCGCGGAACTTATCCTCGGCACCGATGGGGAGCTGGATCGGCAGTGGATTCGCGCCAAGCCGGTCGATCATTGACTGGACGCTCATGTAAAAGTCCGCACCGATGCGGTCCATCTTGTTCATGAACGCGATGCGCGGGACCTGATATTTGTCCGCCTGGCGCCAGACCGTCTCGGACTGGGGCTCCACACCGCTCACCGAGTCGAAGGCCGCAACTGCGCCATCAAGAACGCGGAGCGAACGCTCCACTTCAATCGTAAAGTCCACGTGGCCGGGCGTATCGATGATGTTGATGCGCTTGTCCCGCCAGAAACAGGTCGTCGCAGCAGAGGTGATGGTGATGCCGCGTTCCTGCTCCTGCACCATCCAGTCCATGACCGCGGTGCCGTCGTGCACTTCGCCGATCTTATAGGATACACCGGTATAATACAGGATCCTTTCGGTCGTCGTCGTCTTGCCGGCGTCGATGTGGGCCATGATCCCGATGTTTCTCGTATTTTCCAGTGAATACTGCCTAGCCAAAACTTCCTCCGCTCTAAATGAAAACCCTACCAGCGATAATGGGCAAATGCCTTGTTCGCATCCGCCATGCGGTGCACGTCTTCTCTTTTCTTGACCGCTGCGCCGGTGTTGTTCGACGCATCGAGGATCTCGCCTGCCAGTTTGTCCACCATGGACTTTTCCGGCCGCTGCTCAGCATAGAGTCGGAGCCAGCGGAATGCCAGGGAGAGCCTGCGCGGCTGCTTGACCTCGATGGGCACCTGATAGGAGGCGCCACCCACCCGGCGCGACTTGACCTCGAGGGTCGGCTTCACGTTCTCCACAGCCTTCTTGAAGATAGCGATGGGGTCGCCGTTCGTCTTCTGCTGGATGCGGTCGAGCGCCTTGTAGCAGATGGCCTCTGCCGTGCTCTTCTTGCCCTTGCGCATGAGCACGTTCACGAATTTGGCGAGCATCTTGCTGTTGAACTTCGGATCGGGAAGAATCTCTCTTTTTACGACAACCTGTTTTCTCGGCATAGTGTGCTTTCCTGTTTATGAGTGGCTGATATGCTTCCTGAGAGTGCTGAATAAGTGCTTACTTCGGCCTCTTTGCTCCGTATTTGGAACGACCCTGCTTGCGATTGGCCACGCCCACGGTATCAAGCGTACCGCGGACGATATGATAGCGTACGCCGGGAAGATCCTTCACCCTGCCGCCGCGGATCATGACAATAGAATGCTCCTGAAGATTGTGTCCTACGCCCGGG
>JAAXXJ010000157.1 GCA_013334545.1 Nitrospirota bacterium
CCCACCGGCCTTACCGTTCGTTCCTCCAGCACCCGGAGCAGTTTCCCCTGAAGGCTCTGCTTCATATCGCCGATCTCATCCAGGAGGATCGAGCCCCCCTGAGCAAGCTCGAACAGCCCTTTTTTGTCCGTTTTTGCATCGGTAAAGGACCCTTTTTCATGCCCGAAGAGCTCCGACTCGAGCAGCGTCTCCGGGAGGGCCGCGCAGTTGATCTTGATGAACGGCGCATATCCGCTCTGGGTGACATCATGGAACAGGCGGTGAGCATACCGTGCGAACAGCTCCTTGCCGGTGCCGCTCTCGCCGGTGATCAGGATCGTTGAAACCGCGGCATCGGCCATCCTCTTGATCTTGGTCTTTACATCCTGGATCTCCTTCGATTTGCCGATGATCTCCTTTTCGAAGACCTCTGACTGCACTTTTCTCAGATAGACGACCTCTTGCTTCAATTTGCCCCGTTCCATGATGTTCTGGAGCACGATCTTCATTTCATCCATATTAAAAGGCTTCGTCAGGTAGTCCGCTGCGCCGAGCTTCATTGCTTTTACCGCGGACTCCGCGGTGTCATCCGCGGTCAGCATGACGACCTGAGCCGGGATTTCCTGCTTGACAAGCTCCGTCAGCACATCAATGCCGCTCCGGTCGCCGATCCTGATATCGAGCAGTACGATGTCGGTGGACCAGGATTTGATCTTGCTCACGACATCGATGGCGCTGGTCGACGTGCGGACCTCGTATCCGCAGCCTTTCAGCATCCGGGAGAGCATCGAAATGATCAGTTCATCATCATCGACCAGAAAGATCCTGCCCTGTATTTTCATGCCTGCAATTCTCCTTCCTGCAACGCCGGAAGCGTTATGATGAACATTGCCCCTCCGTTCGCTTTGCTTTCGATGCTGATCTGCCCGTCATTTTCCTCGACCAATCGTTTGGTGATGGCCAGGCCAAGACCGGTCCCCTTGGCTTTTGTCGTAAAGAACGGTTGAAAGATGTTGTTGATGACCGCGGCATCAACGCCCGTGCCGGTATCGGAGATCTTGATCTGCAGCATACCGGGCCCGCGATCGAACATTGTTTCGAGGGCCAGGGTGCCCCCCCCAGGCATGGCATCAGCAGCGTTCAGGAGCAGGTTCATGAAGATCTGCTGAAGCTGCATGGGGTCCGCCATGACCGCCGGAAGATGGAGGTCGTAGTTCTTTTGAATATCAATGGCACGCGATGCATCCCGCGCATAGGCAGGGTCTTTCAGGACCGAACCAAGGACGGTTTCCAGGACCGCGTTCACGTCGGTCCTGACCAGTTGCGGCTTCGGCGGCCGGGCAAAGTTCAGCAGGCTCTTCATCAAATACTCGATCCGCTTGATCTCATCAATGGCCTTGTTCAGGACCATCCGGTCTTCTTCCGGAAAGTAGGTTTCTCGGGAAAGCATCTCCATCGCGGCCTTGATGCCCGCGAGGGGGTTCTTGATCTCGTGTGCAAGGCCCGTGGCCATCTCTCCCGCGACCCGGATCTGCTGTGCACGTTGAAGGGCGTTTTCCGTTTGTTTGCGTTCGGTGATGTCGCGGTCGATCGCCAGGATATACTTCTTGTTCCCGACCTCAAAAATGCTGGCGCTGACCTCGACCGGGAATACGGTGCCGTCCCGTTTCAGATGGTTGATCTGTGTTCTTATCCGTTCACCTCTCAGCATCCGGTCAATGCGTATCGGGACCCCCAGCGCCGCTTCCGGCGTATCGAGGTCCCGGATGTTCATCGTCATGAGCTCTTCCACGGTATAGCCATGCATTCTTGCTGCAGCCTGATTTGCCTGCAGGATGTTGCCGGCCGTATTTTCCTCAGCGCTCAGAATAAAGATGGCGTCAGCGGCGCTTTCGAACAGATGCCGATAGCGTTGTTCGCTCTCTTCTATTATCCGCGTGTGCTTCTGCAGCGAGATCGCCATGTCGTCAAAGGCCTGGCCCAGCTCCGCGAACTCGTTTTTCAGGCCTGCGGTCCGTATGTCCAGATTGCCTGTCTTCATTTTTCGCGTGGCTTCCAGCAGGACCTTGATCGGCTTCGTAAAGCCCGCGAGCGCTGTCAGGCCCAGAATGGCGATCATCAGCGGACCGGCCGCGACGAGAACGACCATGATCAGTTTTGTCCTGGCAACGTTCCGAAGGGATATCTCCGTCTTCTCGTTGAGCTTCGTGCCGGTCAGGATGATCATGGTGTTGATCTTGCTCACAAGCGAATCCGCGATGATGTGAGCCTTTTCCACCTCGGCCTGATAGCGCTTGCTGTTCGCCTGAAGGGTCAGGATCCTGCTCAGCGAATGGCTGAAATCGCCGACCTGGTCGTCGAGGTCATAGAGCCGCGCATTCACGCTCTCCTCGTGGTGACATTCGAAGCACGATTTCATCGTGCTTTCCATCTTGCTCACATGTCCCACGATCTCATCAACACCTGCCGGAATGCGAGATCGCTGCGAATAAAGGTCCGCCTCTACGGTCCGTACGCTGAGCAGAAGCTGGTTTCGCAGGATCTCGACCTCATGCAGCATGATCAAATAGTCAAAATCCGCTAAGCGTCGCTCGCTCATTATCAAGAGATAGCTTCCGCCGACCACGGCGAGAAGAATGGAAATGCTGAGGAATATGATGAGCTTGATTTTCATCGTACCGTTGCATCGAACCCGGCCTTCAGATCGATATCGAGCTCCCGTGCGAAAAGGTAGGCGGGGTTGAAATCGCTGTCACTCGTTTCCATGAACTTGCGGGCCTTGAACTCCCGCAGGACCCGGATCCCCTCCCGGTCTTCGTCCATGTTCAGCAGCACGGACTTGAGCCGGTCTTTCAGGGTCGCGCTGAGGTCCCTTCGCCCGGAGAGACAGCTTTCAGGCACGAGAGGGGTTCGCGCCAGGATGAGAAGGTCATTCTTTATCCTGGCATCGTCTGTTGAGAGCCGCGTCAATACCGTGCTCTTGGCCGCACCGATGTCGGCCTTGCGGTCGAGAACATCATGGATGACATCCTCATGGGTGCCGGAGAAATAGGGCTCCTTGAGATAGGTCGTATAATCAACACCCGCTTTTTTGCAATACGCAAGAGGAAGGAGGTAACCCGCCATCGTGCTCCTGTCGACCAGGGCCAGGCGCTTTCCCCTCATCTCCCGGACCGACCGGATGTTGCAGTCTTTTCGGACGAACATCACGCCATAATAGGTCGGGGTCCCGTCCAGGTTCACCGGTCGCGCTATGGGCTCCCCCCCGAGCCTGGCATGAGCGAGAATATAGGTCATGCTCTCGAAAAAAGCCGCGTCCAGTCCCTTCGCCGTAAAACTGCTCAGGGCCTTGTCATAGCTGGGTATGACCGAGAGACTGACGTTCACGTTCAGCTTCCGCGAGAGATAATCCGCAAGCGGCTCATAGCGATGGACCTGCTTGAAGATGCTCTGTTCGGGAACCAGTCCAATGCGCAGGGTTTGCCGCTGATGTTGCGGTCGGGAAGACCCGGTCCTTTCTTTGGTGCACCCGGTGACGATCATGCTGCTCAGTACGATCAGTCCTGTAAAAAAAACATGCTGCGCAGGCGCGGGGAATAGATCGAATGGCCCAATGGGTGAGAGCAAGCTTGCATCGGGAACCGGAGCTGCCCCGCGGATGCAAAAGCTCGGGAAACGCCATCAGGGACCTGTCTCGATATGGTGTATTCTGTCTTGCCATGGCACATCGCTGCCATGATACCCTGACGCACAAAGGGTGTCAACATCCTCAAATGGTCATACCATCAGGGGTTTCGTGATGATCGATAGGCTGCAACAGGCGGACTGTGGCGCAGGCTCTCTGTGTAGAAAAAAGAAGGCTCGATCCGGCGGTTTCGAAGCGCTTGATGATCTTCCCTTGGCGGCCGCACGCAGGGAACGAGCTTTCATCGATGGCCATCGATGCAAAAGGGATGTTGCATGTGCCCTCTGGGGCTAGAACAAGGGCATCCAACCGCATTTTTCGCTGTCAATACAATAACATGAAGGAAAATTCCCGGCAAGCTATTTTAATGACAATTTTGTAACTATTGCAGTGCGCTGATGTTTCTCAGATTCATGCTAGCACATATCCCTAAGGCTCTATATGAGATACCATACGTTGTGTCGCTTGGTTATTGAGATATCTTGGGCACACCACGCCATCCTATGATTTAATCCTCATAAGCAGAACCCTATTTAAAGGATCTAATTTATATTAGTTGCGGGTAGAAGATAACAGATTCCGTTTCAACGTTGAAAAGACTCAAAGAATGGCAACTCTGAAGACTACGGGAAGAAGCTCTCGCTAGAAAACTATAGTAAATAACGCATGATACAAATACTATTATGTGAGCATCTGGAGAGACGGTCTTCCCTTTATCCGTGGAAAGGACGGGTCATTGTTCCTTCTTCATCTTTTCGACCGCGATCTCCCGCATGCGGAATTTCTGGAGCTTGCCGGTGACGGTCATGGGGAACTCCTCGACGAACCATACGTACGCCGGTATCTTGTAGTGGGCGATGGCGCCCCTGCAGAACTCCCGGATCTCGTCCTCGGTCGCGGTCCGGCCCGCGTGGAGCTTGACCCACGCCATGACCTCTTCGCCGTAAAAAGCGTTCGGTACGCCGAAGACCGCCACCTCCGCCACCTTGGGGTGGGTAAAGAGGAAATCCTCGACCTCGCGGGGATAGATGTTCTCACCGCCCCGGATGATCATCTCCTTGAGCCTCCCCGTGATACGCACATACCCCTGCGCATCCATGGTCCCCAGGTCCCCTGAATGGAGCCAGCGGTTCTCATCGATCGTTTTGCCTGTTGCTTCGGGATCGCCGTAGTAGCCTTTCATGACATGGTAGCCCCTGAAGCAGATCTCGCCGACCTGCCCCAGGGGCAGGGTCGTTCCGCTCTGGACATCAACGATCTTTACTTCCTGGTGCGGCAGGTTCCTGCCCACCGTCTCAATGCGGCGGTCCATGCTGTCGTCACGCAGCGTAAGATGGGTGAGCGGTGAGGCCTCGGTCTCGCCGTAGCCGATCAGGATCTCGGGGCAGTGCATATCCTCCATGACGCGCTTCACGAGGGCAGGCGGGCAGGGCGCTCCTGCCATGATGCCGGTTCGCAGGCTTGAACAATCGAATTCCCTGAACCGGGGGTGCTCGAGCTCCGCGATGAACATGGTCGGCACGCCGTGGACCGCCGTACACCGTTGCCCGCTGATGGCCGTCAACACGGCGAGGGCCTCGAAGTATTCGCAGGGGATCACGATGCAGGCGCCGACAGAGAGGCAGAGAAGGTTTGAGAGGACCATGCCGAAGCAGTGGTAGAAGGGGACCGGCACGCAGAGCCGGTCATGCTCCGTGAATCCCATGGCCAGGGCGGAGAAATAGGCGTTATTCAGGATGTTGTGATGGGTCAGCATGACCGCCTTGGGGAACCCCGTGGTGCCCGAGGTATACTGGATGTTGATGGTCTCGTCCCTGTCGAGGGAGGCGGAGATCGTTTCAAGCTCCTCCGTCGGCACGCCTTCCGCCCTGGCCAGGATATCGGACCAGGTGAAGAAGCCGGAAAAGGGGCGGACGGTCTCGTGCGCATGCAGCGGGTCATACACGCAGGCCATGCGAAGATGGGGAAAGTCCCTGCTGGTGAACGTATCCGGCGAGGCTTCCTTGAGCTCCGGGATCATCTCGACGAGCATGCCCGTGTAGTCACTCGTCTTGAAGAAGGGGATGAAAAAAATGCCGTTCACTGCCGAGCGCTGGAGCGCGTACGCCAGTTCCCTCGGTCGATAGGCGGGGTTAATGTTGACATGGACCGTGCCTATGCGCGCGGTCGCCATCTGGAGTAGGAGCCACTCGATGTTGTTCGTGGACCAGATGCCGATGCGGTCTCCCTTCCGGAAACCCATGGCGAGGAGCCCGCGGGCAAGGCGGTCAACGGATACCGCAAGCTCTGCATAGGTGAACCTTTTCCCCTGGGGGATCGAGACCACGGCCGCGCGGTCAGGGAACATCTGAACGATGTCCGAAAAATGTCCGGGAATGGTTTTGCCGAGAAGGGGTGTTGCGCCTGCCTGGTGGAAGTAGCTCTTCGAAGCTGCAGTCACGAGGTCTCCTTCAGAAACGGGGAAGCGATCCGTCGGCCGCTGCTATCACCCGACTCCCTCCCAATAGGCATCGATCAAATCCTGAATTTCCTTCAGGATCGCCTCATTCCGCTCAGGGTGAAAGAGGTGGGCGAAGCGGCCCTGTCTTCCCAGGTATTCCTCGACGGGGAGTCGGGGGCGGGGGATATGGGTATGTGTCACTG
Source organism: Nitrospirota bacterium (assembly GCA_013334545.1). Classification (GTDB taxonomy): domain Bacteria; phylum Nitrospirota; class UBA9217; order UBA9217; family UBA9217; genus JAAXXJ01. The sequence continues at coordinate 6,308 of JAAXXJ010000157.1, forward strand.
TTCCGCCGGCATACTCCTTCAAGGGCCACACGCCGGTCTTGACGGCGAGCTTCCCGATCTCGATCGACTCCTTGGGATCAAAGCCCCAGCCGGTGGGGCAGGGAGAAAGCGCGGTGAGAAGCCTCGGGCCCTTTATGCTCCGGGCCTTCTCGATCTTTCGCGCGAGGTCCACGGGGTCCGAGGCTACCACGGTCGCTGCGTAGGCCGGCCGGTGCGCTGCCCAGATGGCGAAGAGGTCTTTCTTGTATCCCGGAAAGCCGCGAGGCCCCCTGCTGGTGGCGGTCCTGGCTGCATGGGGCGTTGCTTCGGAGTACTGCTGGCCCGTATTGCCGTACCCTTCGTTGTCGTAGCAGAGGTACAGGAAATCGAGGCCGCGTTCGATGGCGCTCGAGGTGGCTGAGAGGCCCATGCCGTAGGCCGCACCGTCACCGGTCAGGACCACCACCTCAAGGTTCTCCTCTGGCTTGATACGCTTCTTTTCGACCAGGATGTCCAGGGCATCCCGCACGCCCTCGGCGCCTGCCGGCGCCGAGGCCATGGACGTGTAGAGCCAGGAACCGCGGAAGGGGGTGAAGGGATAGTTGGCGA
>JAAXXJ010000473.1 GCA_013334545.1 Nitrospirota bacterium
AATACCCATACGAAAGTCAGAAGACCCATAAAATTAACTGCGGATAGCAGGAAACGGTGCTATAATAAAAACAAAAGAGGATTCAATATATCCTGATTGAAGATTCGGAATCGGTAGTGTTTGCAGAACAGCAGGTACGAAGGAGGGCGCCATGGGCACTGTAAAAGACACAAAGAATGAATATTGCGATGAGGTTCTGGGAGAGCTCGCCTACATGATCCAGAGCGTTCATGAACTGCGGGAGATGCTGGGAACGACCTATGGGAAGGAGAGCCGATTGTTCCACGAGCATGATCGTCATCTCGTCGATCTGGCCGAATATCTGGACTGGAAGCTTCAGATCCTTACGACGTCGTGCCCGTTCGAGTGGAAAGGATTGGGTCCGGATGTCGAGAGCGTCGTATCGGTTGGTGAGGCCGAGACAATACCGGGCCGCGACTTTGCCGGCGGATATATTGGCGGGTAGATCAGCAGATCATTGACCAGAACCTGTTACCGGCCGGAGGATGCTGTTCAACCTTCGGCCTTTGTGGTTCAGCAGGAGGGAATCGATCGTCCTGGAGCCTTCCCGGGCTCAGGACGTGTAATGCATGGTCACTTTCTGCGCGGGCAGTCGCGGATCGGGCAGGTCTCGCAGTTCTCATCATCATCCCGTTCAAAACCGAAGGGGATCTTTTCCCCGCACTGGCATAGCCAGCCGTCGGTCACCCGGTTCTTGAGATCGTGTTCGCAGATAGGGCAGGTCAGCATGGAGACAACCTCCATGCTCATGGTACTTCGAACACCGGACGGGCGGTATGATGTATATCACAGCTGATGATCAACGGCGGGAGGGGCGAACGTGCGTCACCAGGACCTCAACCGCTCCCGGAAAATCTCGATAGGCTGGGCGCCCACGATGCGGTCGGCATTGTTGATGATGAAGGTAGGGGCCGCGGTGACACCGAGGCCGGCAGCCTCCTCTTTTACCTTATCCAGCTGCTTCCGATATTTGGCCGTTTCCAGGGCGCTCCTCAATACCGCTGTATCCAGCCCTGAGCCTTTCCCTAGCTGCTCCAGGACGGTGATATCCCCGATGTCCTTCCCTTGAGCGAAGTAAGCATCGAATACCGCATGATGGAACTGGTCGAACCGATCCTGCTCTTTGGCGAATTCTCCGGCCTCAAGGGACAGCCTCGAATTCGAGATGTTCACGATCTTCCGGAAGAAGAGGCTGAAGGGAGCGCCCATGCTGTTCAGGCGCCTGGTCATACCATCTACGTCCGCGCGGGGGAACATCTTGATGAGAGGCATGCCTTCCGGCGGCGTCTCGGGATGGATCTCGAATGCCAACCATTCCACGTTGAGGTCGAATTCCTGCTTCAGCCTGTCGACAAGACCCATGCCGATATAGCAGTACGGTCAGATGTAGTCGGAAAAGATGCGGATATGAATGGTCACCAATGCCTCCCGGTCATTTGTCGACCTCGATATATTCCAGGTACGATACCGAACTCTCACCGGTGTTGTCCGAGTCGTTCATAATGGCGATCCGTGCGCGTGCAGGTGGTTTCGATTTGAAAGCCTTCTGGTAGTCAGCCAGAATGTCGATCTTTTCGTCCACCCAGGTGCCGGCCTGTGTCGGGCCTTTTTCGAGCAGGACCATCATGGCCTTATCGGTATAAGGGCTGACAATGAAGGTTTCTGGGTCGTCCTTGCTGGACCAGACATAGCTCAGGCTGCTATGGGGCGGATACTCGCCGTAAAGCGCCTTGGCGAAGCCGTATTTGATGCGCTCGAAGGCGCCTGCCTTTTCGGGGTCATACTCGAACATGATGTACACCCGGATCGGGTAGTCGTCGCCTTCTTTGGACCTCGCGTCCGCCCTAGCGTAGATATTTTTCACCTTCCAGCGCCATTTTACGCGTGGATAATCATAGACGTCAAAAACAGCCTTGTACACGATGGCCGAGGCAGAGGCATGGCTCTCGGCCCTGAGGACGGGCTTGTCGCCGTCGCGCTCGATGGTGTAGGTCGAGTGGCTCTTGATCTTGGGAAAGAACAAGGGCTTCCAGTTGTCGAGAGTGCTGAA
>JAAXXJ010000474.1 GCA_013334545.1 Nitrospirota bacterium
CTGAAGCACGACGTGCTCACCAACCGCGCGATTGCCCACCACCCGGTTTCGGTAGTTGGCGACGATGGAAAAGACCAGACCGGCGACGACGTCCTCGCGCGCTGCGCCCTGTTGCATCGCTTTGCGGATATCGGAATTGATAAACGCCGAGCAGTGCTCGCCGAACTTCAGCGGAGCCTTTGCCTGGAGCGCGATCGGACCGATTTCAGGCGCGGTGTGAATGTTCAGGTCACCGGAGGCCGATTCCTCCAGGAAGGATCCTGTTCCGGCCGAGCAGGCTTCGTTCATTGCGTAGTCGATGGGGACGCCGTTGTTGATGTACACGTACTTGGCGTCCTGCCCGCCGATTTCGAATATCGTGTCGACATCCTTCTGAAAGTAAGTCGTGCCGACGGTGTGCGCGATGATTTCGTTGTAGACGCCGGCCGTTTCGAGGAAGACGCCTAGGAGCTCGCGCGATGATCCCGTGGTCGCCACAAGGCTGATCCTTGACTTGTGACCGCCCAGCTGCTTCTTTACCTCGCGCAGGCAAAGTCTGAGCGCCGCGACAGGGTCTCCGTGCGTGCGGCCATAGTGCTCCGCAACAATCTCGAGCGTCTTCGCGTTGATGAGTGCGGCCTTGGTTGTCGTGGAACCACCGTCGACGCCAAGCACGTACTCAGCATCAGGATTATAAGTGCCCCGTCGCGATGGCGCATGATGCACCAGATCAACGGATTCTAACAGCGGTTTGAATGTCTTGAAAACTAACGCCGAGCCGGGCCGCACCGGGTCGCCTTCCGGCAGCAAGGCGCCCTGACTTCGGGCCAGATGCGCTGCACCGAAGGCTTCGAAGTATGGCGCCTCATCGGGCAAAACAAAGTCGATCCCCGGTCTGCTTTCCCGGATGAATTCGACCAGGAAGCGGTTTCGCGTGACGCCACCTGTCAGCACCACCTTGCCGCTCGATATCTTCGCCTTGGTAAGAAACTCCGAGACCTTGTCTGCCATCACCTTGGAGAGCGACAGCGCGATGTCCCCCTTGCTCACCTCCCCCTTGTTCAGTCGATGCGTGCAGTCCGACTTCATAAACACGGAACAACGAGCCGAAATGCGATGAGCGCGGGCGCCGTCACAGAAATCATTGATATCCTCGATCCGCAGGTTCATGCGGCCGAGTTGCTGGAGGAAGAATTCGCCGGTTCCCGACGCGCACTTGTTGCCGGAGTACGTGTTGACAATGCGGCCGCGGTCGTTGAGGACGTAGACAACCAGGTCCTCACCACCCATGGACACGACAGCGCGGGGCTTAAGGTTCACGGCATCAAGGCCGCTCTCGATAGCTACCGCGGCAATGACCTCAGGCAGCTCGACGCGATGACGCCCTTCAGTACCCGTGACGATACCGCACAGCGGTCGGACCGCTCCGACGCGATCCATGAGCCGGGTCAGCGTCCCGGAAAGATCGCCCTCATGAGGGAGGATCGCATGCTCAATGCCATTGTCCTGCGAGACCAGGCACACCTTCAGGGTGGTGGATCCAATATCGATTCCGAGTGTTTTTTCAGTCATAGCGTACTATTATTATAATCTTCCGGAGTTTTCCATATCAAGCACGGGTAAATGATCAATCGCTGCACGCCTCATCAATACTTGCTTCGGATCACCTCTCCTCGCTTCCTGAAATACAGGGGATGACATATATGTATTGAATTGATAAGACTTTTTCGTCCGGGAAGTATAAGTGAAATTTCGTGTATGTCAAGTTAATTTTTCCACACGACATGGCAGGAATGGCTGTCAATTTTGTTTGGCATCCACCCTTTCATATGGTTATCGTTGGGAAATGACTCTTTGCCCCCTGGGGCCTCGGTCCTGTGTGGTATAAATATTGACTTGATGTGTCTTATAGGGGGACGGATGTTGAGAAGCTTCAAAAACTCTTAAGCCCCTCAGCACGGAGCATGAGGGGCTTACGTGGACCACGGATCATGAAAAGATCTGCGCTGTTCCTCAAGAGAAGGAGGGATCAGACATCCTTTCGCTTCAACCAGGCTTCCTGATATAACCTGCCGATACAGAAAAA
>JAAXXJ010000475.1 GCA_013334545.1 Nitrospirota bacterium
AAGACAGATCCCAACCGATCCCGTTATTCCTGCACAGCATCGGGCCAAGCGTTCTTTACGGCGATGTCGTTTGCAGAGGGTCGGGGAAAGCACAGCGGGGCGTGGCATCCCGATCATAATAATGATCGGGTCATCTATGAGCTAGACAAGATCGAGAAGCAGACTGCTCAGAGGGTGTTCATAAAAGCTCGATAGGTTATCATGCATGTCAACAAGAAGAGGGATACATCGAGAGATCTTGGGGGACGGGTGCAGAGGGTGAAGGGAAACAAAGGGCCCGATAGGCGAAAAAAGGAGGCCCGACCGAGTTTCGGGAAAAATGGCCGTTTTCTGCACTATACTGGGGGTGAATTTTGTCTTGATTTTTAAAAAAACAATTGCTAATATCACTAACCTTTCGAAGTATGAGGACAATATTGTTGATTGGTTTCGCAACTTTAGTGGTTATTTTCGTAGCAAAATTCAACGAGCGCCTTGGTTGGCAGTGTATTTGTTCTTGCCGTCGTTTCTGATCCTCTTACAACATCATCAACAATACTCGCTACTAGCGCCGTGAAGAGCAACATGCACCGTTGCCGCCCCTGTGACAACTGTTGCTCTATTCGGAAGAGAGGGAGGTTCCTACCGTGCTTCAGCAGGAAGAGATCAAATCCATCGACACCATTCTGAGCGACGTGAAGGGCCAGCGCGGTATCCTGATCGCCGTGTTGCAGCGGTCCCAGGAGAAGCTTGGCTATCTTCCCGAGGACGCGATGAAGATGATCGCCGAACAGCTCAAGCTGTCCCTCTCCCAGGTCTACGGCGTCGCCTCCTTCTATAAGCATTTCCATTTCAAACCCCGCGGCAAGAAGATCGTGAAGGTCTGCGCCGGGACCGCGTGCCACGTGCGCGGCGGCAAGGCCGTCCTGACCGAGATGGAGAGCAAGCTCGGCATCAAGGAGGGTGAGACCACGGCGGACCGGGCCGTGACCCTCGAGACCGTCGGCTGTGTCGGGTGCTGCGCCCTTGCCCCGGTGCTGACCGTGAACGACCAGGACCTGTACGGCGAACTGACGCCAAAGATGGTGGACGATATCATTGCCTCGGTGAGGAGCGAACATGGAACTCACGTTTAAGCGGCTCGAGAACGTCAAGGAGCTCAGGGCCCTCCGGGCGAAGCTCCAGAAGGAGCACGAGGAGAAGGACGCGCACCGCGTCCGCGTGTGCTGCGGCACTGCCTGCCAGGCGACCGGCTCGAACAAGCTGATCAAGCAGTTCGAGGAGGAGGCCGCGAAGAAGCAGGTGCCCCTGGAGATCGTGAAGACCGGCTGCCAGGGCTTCTGCCAGCGCGGCCCGGTGGTCATCCAGGACCCGCAGGAGATTTTCTACCAGAAGGTGAAGGTCCCCGATGTGTCCGGCATCTTCTCCGAATCGGTGCTTCGAGGGCTGCCGTACCGCAAGCAGCTCTACCGCGAAGAATCCCTGGCCGACCCGAACGTAGCCGTCAAGGACATCCCCTTCTATAAGAAGCAGAAGCGCCTTGCTCTCCATCGGAACGGCGTGGTGGACCCCTGCAACATCTACGACGCGGTCCGCGAGGACGGCTACGAGGGCCTGGCAAAAGTCCTGACCGAGTTCAAGCCCGACGAGGTCATCGATGTCGTGAAGAAGTCGGGCCTCCGGGGCCGCGGCGGCGCCGGGTTCCCGGCGGGCCTCAAGTGGGAGCACACCAAGAAATCAGGCGCCAAGGTCAAGGCCGTGGTCTGCAACGGCGACGAGGGCGACCCGGGCGCGTTCATGGACCGCTCGCTCATGGAAGGCGACCCCCACTCGGTGCTCGAGGGCATGATCATCAACGCCTACGCCATCGGCGCCCAGCACGGCTACCTCTATGTGCGGCATGAGTATCCCCTGGCCGTGAAGAACTTGGGCATTGCCATAAGCCAGGCCCGGGCGCTCGGCCTCCTGGGCAAGAACATCCTGGGCAGCGGCCTCGATTTCGACTGCGAGATCAAGGAAGGCGCCGGCGCCTTCGTCTGCGGCGAGTCCACGGCGCTGGTCGCGTCCATCGAGGGCCAGCGCGG
>JAAXXJ010000158.1 GCA_013334545.1 Nitrospirota bacterium
TTCCGATGGAGAGGTATACGTCCTTGACGGGGGCAATGCCCGTGTCCAGGTCTTTGACCGGGAAGGCAAGTTCCTGCGCAAGTTCGGGAACGAAGGGAGGGGCCCCGGCGAGTTCCGGTCGCCCGCAGGGCTCGCTCTGGAGGGCGGTACGCGGCTGTATGTGGGAGACCGCGGCAACAACCGTATCCAGGTCTTCACGCTCCTGCTGACGCCGTCGGTCCCTGCGGAGGTTGCAGCCCAGCCGAAGATGAACGAGGTCCAGCTGAGCTGGAAGCCGAATCCCGAGAGCATCCTGGAGCACTACAAGATCTACCGCGCCGACGCCCCGAACGCCGAGTTCAGGTTCCTCGCCTCCACGGCGGAACCGTTCTTCGTGGACCGCGGGCTTCCGAGCAACCGGGCCTACCACTACCGGGTGAGCGGCCAGGCAAGGGAGGGGAACGAGAGCGCGCTGTCAAAGACAGTATCGGCAGTAACGCCGCGGCTTGTCCCGACCTCACCGAAGAAGATGCGGATCGACGCGTCGGAGAAGCAGATCACGCTCTCATGGATGCCGAACCTGGAGCCATTCGTGGACCATTACCGGGTGTACCGGACGCGGCAGGTCGGTACGGGGTTCGAGCAGGTCGGTAAGATCGACCGCCCATTGTTCGTTGACGGAGCGCTGGCGGACGAAGCGCTGTACTATTACCAGGTCACGGCCGTGGGCAAGGAAGGTGATGAGAGCCCGCCCGGCGAAGTGGTGTTCGTCACCACGCCCCGCGCGTCGCTCACCGCGCCGCCGGTGGAGATCGTCAGGATCGAAATGCGTGAGATCTTCGCATCGGCCTACAAGCACTATGAGTCCCACCCCCTGGGCAAGGTCGTGCTGAGGAACAACACGGACAGTCCATTCCCGCCGGCGATGCTCACTTTTTCCATCAAGGACTACATGGACTTCCCGACGGAGATTGCGGTGCTCGAGGTCGGCCCGAAGCAGGAGTCGGATCTCTTGATCAAGCCGGTCTTCAATAACAGGATCCTCGAGGTCACGGAAAACACGCCGCTCCAGAGCGAGGCGGCCCTGACCTTTTACATCGCCGGCGAAGCGAAGACCGTGAAGCGGAACTTCCCGGTCACGCTCTATGAGCGGCATGCCATGACCTGGGACCAGAAGATCAGGATCGGGGCCTTCGTGACGCCGAAGGACACCCCGGTGGCCGACTTCGCCCGCAGCGTGATCCAGCCTTACGTGGACGCCTACCCGAACCTGCACCCGTCCCTGGTGTATGCCAGGACGCTCTACGCGGCCCTCGGCGTATACGGCCTGTCGTACATCGTCGACCCCACGAGCCCCTTCCAGGAGTTCTCCGAGAAGGCCGGGGCCGTGGACTATGTCCAGTACCCCCGCGACACGCTGGCGCGAAAGAGCGGCGACTGCGACGACCTCTCGATCCTGTTCCTGGCCGCACTCGAGAACATCGGCATCAGCACCGCGCTGGTGGACGTGCCGGGGCATGTGTTCGTCATGTTCAACACCGGCTTGGCGGAAGCGGACAGGCAGTCCCTGGGCTTCCCCGACTCCCTGCTCGTCATCCACCGGGGGACGGTCTGGGTGCCGGTGGAAATGACCATGGTGGGTTCGACCTTCACCCGTGCGTGGCAGAAAGGCGCCGAAGAATACCGCGACTGGCTGGCGAAGGGGAAGGTCGAGATCATCGAGGTCCAGAAGGCATGGGAGCAGTTCAGTCCCGTGACGCTCCCGCCCACCGAGATGCGGCAGCTCAAGGTCAAGCAGGAGGACATCGAGGCGAAGTTCAAGGACGAGCTCGAGACGCTGGGCCGCCAGCGGCTGACGAACCTTTCGGCGGGCTACCTCGCTGCGCTCAAGAAGACGCCGGACGACGCCACGGCCCTTGCCCAGCTCGGCATCCTCTACGGCGAGAACGGCATGTATCCGGAAGCCCTTGAACAGTTCCAGAAACTGCTCGCCGTGGACAAGCAGAACGCCATGGCGCTGAACAACATCGGGAACATCTATCTTCTGCAGGAGCGCCTCGACGATGCGCGCCAGGCCTACGAGGCATCGCTCAAGGCCGAGCCGCGTGACACGGGTACCATGGTGAACCTTGTCCGGGTCCACGTACGCGCCGGCAGGAAGGACGAGGCCCGGAAGGTGTTCAGGGAAGCGGTCGCCGAGGACCCGCGGGTCCTGCGCCGGTATGGCGACCTCGCGGCAGAACTGGGAGTGACGAAATAAAGAAGAGGTCAGGAGACAGGGCATCATCTTCGGCTGATCTTCATCTTTGGCGAACCGGTATAAGGAGGTTATATGCTCAAACGATGTCTGGGATTGATGGTCATTATCGCTGTAGCGTACGGCACGGTTTATGCCGAGGAGCGGCCGGCAGCCAGAGAAACAGGTCTCAGTGCATGGTTCAAGGAGCTGCAGAAGAAGATCGACGTTATCGCGCCCCGGAAGAGCCTGTCGGTGGGCACCGGCGTGGCTGGGGTGCGCGGAGCAAAGGATGACAACGGCAGGAGCAAGCTCTACTGGAAGGGAAAGAAGGCCGAAGAGCCGGTTACCGAGGAGGAGCTGCATGAGTTCCAGGAGTGCATTGCGTTCGCGGAAAAGGGCGATACCACGGCCGCGATCAAGGAGCTGGACGAGTTCATGAAGCAGTACCCCGACAGCGCGCTTATCCCCGATGCCAACAAGAGCCTGGACCTGCTGAGGGCCGAGGCAAAGGCCGAGCCGAGGCCGGAGCCGAAGACAGAGCCGAAGGCTGATACGAAGACAGAGATGACAGCTGAGACGAAAGCTGAGACTAAATAGCGGATGCGCTGACACCATGATACAGGAACGAAAATGCGTCAGGACTGATATGGGCGCCTTCGCTTCTTCTATGAAGTGATGTCTCCTTACCGGTTCTGCGTGCTTACGGTCCCCTTGTCACCGTGTCGTTTTTTCTGGACGGTTCCCCCCTGATTTGCTACTCTTTGCCCCATGGCTGACAAACCCGCTTCCCGCAGCCCCTGGGCATTCGTGCCCTCGCTCTATTTCGGCGAGGGCCTTCCTTACATCCTGATCAACACGGTCTCAGTCATCCTCTATAAGAAGATGGGCGTGGACAACGCCTCCATCGCCTTCTGGACGAGCTGGCTCTATCTGCCCTGGGTCATCAAGATGCTCTGGGGGCCGCTGGTAGACATGAGCTCCACAAAGCGGAACTGGGTCCTTGCCACGCAGGCGGCCATGGCTGTCTGCATGCTCTTCACCGCCTGGTCCCTCACGACTTCGGCATTCTTCTTTCTGTCCCTCGCCGCATTCGTGGCCGGCGCGTTCATCTCCGCCACCTATGATATCGCCACCGACGGCTTCTACATGCTGGCCCTCACAGAGAAGGAACAGGCGTTCTTCGTTGGCCTGCGCTCGGGGTTCTACCGGCTGGCCATGATCTTCGGCTCGGGGCTGCTCGTCTACCTTGCAGGCAGCTTCGAGCTCGCAGCAGGGAACATCTCGCTCAGCTGGACTCTGGTGATGGGCGCAGCCGGCGGGATCTTCGCTTTGCTCTTTGTCTATCATTATGTCCTTCTGCCGTTTCCGAAGGAGGACGAGCGACGAGAGACGAGAGACGAGAGGCATGGCACCTCATTCCGCGAGATCATTACTGCCTATTTCCAGCAGGAGAAGATCAGTGTGCTCGTGGCGTTCATCCTGCTTTACCGTCTCGGCGAGGCAATGTTGCTTAAGCTTGTCTCTCCCTTCCTGCTTGACGGCCATTCGGTGGGCGGGCTCGGGCTCACCACGTCACAGGTGGGGATCGTCTACGGGACCGTCGGCATCCTGTCGCTCGTGGTCGGCGGTGTTCTGGGCGGCTGGCTCATCGCCCGGTTCGGGCTTCGCCGCTGTGTCTGGCCGCTGGTGATCGCCATGCACCTCCCGGACCTGTTCTTCGTGTACATGGCCTGGCAGCAGCCGTCCCTCAATCTCGTCTATCCTCTCGTGGCGCTGGAGCAGTTCGGCTACGGCATGGGCTTCACGGTCTTCACGGTCTACCTCATGTATTCCGCCGAGGGGAAGTACAAGACCTCGCACTATGCCATCTCCACCGGCATCATGGCGCTGGGCATGATGCTGCCGGGCTTCCTTGCCGGCTGGCTTCAGCAGCAAGTGGGCTACACAGCGTTCTTCATCATTGTCTGCTTCCTGACCATCCCCGGCATGCTTACCATCCCGTTTCTGCCGAAAAGAGAACGGCGGGAATGATCCCGTCGTCCTTGCATATCATAACCCTATGATTGCCTGCTACTCGCTTTTCACACCTCCGGCCAGGACATACCCCACAATGGTCCCGTACAAAGCCGCGGTCGACTCACTGCCAATGCTCCGCTCAAGCGACAAGATGAGGACTGCCGGAACGATGAACGCTATGGCCAGGAACTGGAGCGTTCTGGCGCTCAGCGCGATGGTCCCCTTGAAGACGCCGTAGGATATGCCGCCGATCCCCCCGAGCATGATGAGCACCGCAATGATCTCAACCACAAATCTCCAACTCATGACGACCTCCTGGTGAAGGAACGAATGTTTCGGCCATTATAGGGAAAGACCGGGAAAAAGTCAAAAGGGACGGGCAAATATCCCTTTTACCGCCGCTGACTGACTGGTATAATACCGAAAAAGGAGCATGCCATTAGCAAGGTCCTGTATTCATTCGGTCTGATCGTTGCCGCGGGGTATCTTTGGCGGTTCTTTGAACCCGGCGGACTCGATCGGCAGCGTGTCCGGCACGCACTGAATATGACGGTCCTCCACTTCTTCCTGCCTGCCTTGGCCTTTAGCCTGGTGGCCACGTCGAAGGTGGACCGGACCTTTCTTGCCGTGCCACTTACCGCAGCAGCGGTCACGCTGCTCGGTCTGGCGGCTGGGTCGGCCGTGTATCGCTGGCTGCCGTGGTACCGGGCGGCGCCGCGGCCTGCGATAGGCGTCCTCTTGCTGTCGTCGGCGTTTGGGAACGTCACGTACCTGGGGCTTCCGGTGATCACAGAGACCCTCGGCTCCCGGTACGGATACATCGCCATCCTGTATGACCTGCTTGCCACGACACCGGTCCTGCTGACCATCGGCATGCTGACAGCGGCGCGGTTCGGCAGCGGCGGGACCGCATCCCTTGCGGCGTCCTTCCGGCGCGTCCTGAAGCTTCCCCCGCTCTGGGGCGTTGCCCTCGGCATCGTGGCGCAGGCTGTCCCGGTCCCGAAGATGGTGCTCGACGCCGCCCAGCTCATGGGCAGGGCGGTTATCCCAGTCATGATCTTCACCGTGGGGCTCGCCCTGGACTTTCGGGACATCAAACGGTTGCCGGTGGCAATGCCTGCCCTGGCGTTGAAGCTCATCCTCGCCCCGGTCCTGGCGTGGTTGTTCGCCCGGGCAGCGGGGATGAGCGGTGATGTCCTGCGGGCCGTCGTGATCGAGGGGGCCATGCCGGTGATGGTGCTCTCGCTCGTGCTTGCCGACGAGTTCGAGCTGGATGTGCCGCTTGCGGCCATGTGCATTGCGGTGTCCACGGTGGCGTCCTTCTTCACGCTGCCGATGATGATGAAAATATTGTTCTGATGATCGCCACAGAGGCCTCCCCGACTGGACCTCTCGGGGACGTGCGGAGACACGGGGGACAGCAAAAAAGAACAATGTTGCCTCTTGAATCTGGCAGTTCCCTTCGCGTTCTTTGCGGCTTTGCGAGAAACCGTTCTGATGTCTTCCGATCTCTATACCGATTGTTGTATCAGAAGGAGATAGCCATGGATGATAAACACGTACACGACAAGCATTGCGGCCATAAGCATCACGGCCACGGCCATGATGAGCACGGGGAGCACGAACACGGTCTGGTCGAGGTGACCATCGAGCTTGAGGACGAGCACATCCCGGCCCTGGACGCCGTGGCTGCCGAGCTCACCAGGGACCTCAAGCAACCTTGGGACCGGGGCGCGGTGGTACGGCTCGCCCTGAGCGAGTTCTTCTCACGCCGGGGGATGATAACATAAAATAGAATTCAACATTGAAGCTCCCTGCAGCAAGCTGCAGGGAATCTTCGATCCTCAAGGTAGTACTATTTATTCTAATCGCTCGCTAACTCCGCAGCAAGCTGCGGGGAATGCGCTCGCTCCTGGATTCAAAATGGAAAATTCAAAATATGTTCTGTCCTTATTGATGAATCTTGGATATTGAATTTTGAATGGTTTATTATGGCCTACGCAGCAAGAACGATATCGCAGCTGATCGACATCCACGTGCACGGCGCGCGGACCCACGACACCGCAACGCGCCGGCAGGACGACATCCTGCGCATTGCCGAGATCCACGGCCAGCGGGGGACCGGCGCCATCGTGCCTACGGTCTATCCCGGCGCCATTGAGTCCATGCGGGAGAATATGGCCGCCATCCGGAAGGCCATGTCGTCCCACCGCGGGGGTGCTGCGATCCTCGGCATCCACCTGGAAGGGCCGTTCTTGAACGCAGAACGGGCCGGATGCCTGGACGGGAAGAGCTTTCAGGAACCGTCGCCGAAGCGGCTCAGCAGCCTGATCGACGGCTTCGAGGACGCCATCAGGATCATCACCATCGCTCCCGAGCTCCCCGGGGCGCTCAAGCTGATCGAGACCTGCCGCAAGAAGGGGTTCCTGGTCCAGATGGGCCACAGCGACGCGACCTTCGAGCAGGCCGAGGAGGGCAAGCAGGCCGGAGCAACGGGCATCACGCACCTCTTCAACGCTATGCGCGGCTTCCACCACCGGGAGCCGGGCCTCGCCGGCTTCGGGCTCATGGACGACGATCTGTACGTAGAG
>JAAXXJ010000159.1 GCA_013334545.1 Nitrospirota bacterium
AGCGCCAGGATCGTGTCGGGGATGTTCCGCATGCCGAACCCCACGGTCACGGCGTCGAAAGTCCCGTCCCGGAAGGGGAGGGACTTGGCATCGGCAACCTGGAAGGTCATGTTCGCGTGGTTCCCGCCTTTTTTCTTCTTTGCGATCGCGAGCATGTTCTCACAGAAGTCCGTGGCGGTAATGCTGCCCTTCGGTCCCACGGCGGGCAGGAGGGCGAAAGCCAGTTCGCCGGTGCCGGCGCAGATGTCCAGCACCCGGTCGCCGGGCCGGATGCCCGACAGGGCCACGGCCTTCTTCCTCCACGACCGGTCCAGCCCCAAACTGAATCCATGGCTCAGGGCGTCCACGTAGGGCGCCACGGTGGTGAAGATGTGATGAATGAACTTGTCTCGTGTTTCGGTCGACATGGTGTTCAGGGTTCCTCTCTTTCGCAGGGTGACATCAAACAGCGCGGCGGGATGGCTCGCTGATTTGTTATCATTCTAACGAGAATTGTAGCAGAGCGTCGATGCTTGTCAAGGCTGCTATGAAGGAAAATCGGGCCGTTCTTCCGACCGCGACGAAACGACGCCAGAGGCGCGGAAAGGGGGTATGCTTTTCTCATGAACAGGAAGCGCGATCTGTTCCGGGACGGCCCGCGGCCTCCCGCCGAGGCGCATGATACCGTGCGCCGTGCCATCATGACTGAGCTGGAAGAGGGGCCGCTCTCGGCGCAGGACCTATCCGGCAGGGTCGGGATACCGGAAAAGGAGGTCGCCGGCCACCTCGAGCACATCCGCGCCTCGCTCCATCGGAGCGGCAGGCATCTTGAGGTCCAGCCGGCCGAATGCGTGAAGTGCGGGTTCGTCTTTGAAAAGCGCGGACGCCTCACCCGGCCAGGGAAGTGTCCGGTCTGCCGGAGTGAGTCGATCCACGCACCGCTGTTCTCCCTTGCCGCCCCCTAAGGCAGGCGCTAGGTTCGTGGCCCGGCACCGCCGAAGAGCATCGCGATGAGATAGCGCGGCAGCCTCTGAAGGAGCCATTTCCTGAACTGCCGATAGTCGGTTATCCCGGCGGGGATATCGAGATACTTGTCCAGCGCCGTCGTATCTGAGAAGAAGACCGCCAGGAAGAGCTTCGGGTATCGCTCCAGCATCTGCGTCATGGACAGCGCGACCTTCATCTCACGCACGATCAGCCGGTCACATTCGCGTTGATACCTCGTCAGCGCGTCCTTATTCCCGTTGATGCCGTCCACAACTGCCTGGGCTGCAAGCTTCCCGGACAGGATGGCGTTCGCCATCCCTTCGCCATGGAACGGGTCGGCGAACCCTGCTGCGTCGCCAACAAGGATGGTCCTCCTGCCGATGACCGTCCGCCGGATACCGCCCATCGGGACCGTATGGCCCCGCGGCCTGTCAACGGGCATCCCCACTGACGAGGAAAAAGCGCTGAAGACCTTTTGCGGTGCATCGAACTCCATTGCCTTGCCCAGTACACCCACACCGAACCGTCCTTTGTGCGGGAAGACCCATCCATATCCCATCGGCGCAACACCGAAATAGAGCTCGAGCAATCCGTCGGCGCGGGCAGCGATTTCCCGGTCATCTGCAGGAAAGGACCCGACAAGCGCCGCGAAGATCTCGTCACGCGGGAACACCGGGCGTATCGTCCTGCCCACAAGGCTGTTTGCGCCGTCCGCGCCGACCAGACAGCGCGCCTGATATTGACCCTTCGGCGTGCGGACCTCCATGCGATCAGTGCCCAGGGTGATGTGCTCGACCGGTTCTTCCTGCTGCAGCACGGCGCCGCCCTCGACTGCCCGGTCCGCAAGGTACTGGTCGAACTGCTCCCGGTCCACCATCACTGCGATGCGGCGGTCCTTCCGGACCTCCACGGTGTAGGGACCGTAATGCAAACGGACGCCGAAGCATTCCCGCTCGATGAGCTCCGGGGGGAGAGGAAAGCCGAGATGCGAAAGGCCGCGCTCCGACAGCGCGCCGCCGCAGGGCTTGGGCCGGGGGAAGGAGTCCCACTCAAGCAGCAGGGTCCTGAGGCCGGCTTTCGCGCAGGCCCTCGCGCAGGTGGATCCTGCCGGTCCGGCGCCGGCTATGATGACATCATAATCCATACTACGAAAAAACCCCTTGGGCGAGGATTAGAGCTGATAAGTTCAGAGAACAGCTGACACTGCAGTAGTTCCCTTTGATGAACGGCTTTTTCCGCAATCAGGAAAGAAGGAGACCTGCCATGAGCTCTAGGACATCATCCCCGTATCAGCCTGTCCTCCTGTCCCTCCGTTAGCTATTTCTTCCCATGGAACAGTTCGCTTCCTGCGCCGGGGTAGACCTTCCGCTCTTGCTTCGGTGTCGGGGCAGTCACGGGCGGCCACTTCCCGGGCTGCGGTTCCGAGCCCTCCCGGGCGAAGTCAGTCGCCGCCCGCTCCGCCATCACCGGGCACTTCACGATGTCGCACTCGGGGATGGAGCGGCTGAACTCGATCGGGATGCCATTGGGGTCATAGGTATAGATGGAATGGATGAAGCCATGATCGATCACCTCGGAGACCCAAATGCCTGCCGCGGCGATGCGGTCCTTGATCCCCCACAGGTCGTCCTCGGTCTCGACACCGAAGGCGACATGGTCAAAGATAAAGGTGCCCGTCACAGGCCGGCCGTGCTCCTTTTCCTCGACGGGACGCACACCGGGCCATTCGAAGAACGCGACCAGGTCGCGTTCCGAGACCTGGAGGAAATACTGCCGGTAGCCCGGCTTGCCGAGGCCGGCGACGAGCCGCATGCCAAGGAGGTCCCGCCAGAAGCGGATGGTCCTGTCC
The DNA here is from genome assembly GCA_013334545.1 of Nitrospirota bacterium. Lineage (GTDB taxonomy): Bacteria > Nitrospirota > UBA9217 > UBA9217 > UBA9217 > JAAXXJ01. Next base: position 2,816 of record JAAXXJ010000159.1, read on the forward strand.
ATATCGCCCGTTGCAAGAGCAAGGTGGTTCACGCCGCTGTATCGGATCATCGCTTCCTCCGTTCTGGCTGATAGCATAGATGTTGCGCATCTCTGATACTGACGCGCTGCGGGATTCGGTAAGCAGAATTCCCACCGACCATGGTAACGATGAAATATTGTACCGCGGAATGAAATTTTTTCCAAGAGAACGCACAGAATATTGCAGAATTAGCCCGCTCGTGTCTTGTTTTTTGCTACAATAGGGCCATGGACAAGGACATCCTGAACGAGGTGATCGAGGCGGAGAAGGTTATTCAGCAGTGCATCGAGCAGGAGCAGGTGCGCCTTCGCGACTGGCTCGACGGTGTGAAGAAAGAAGCGGCTGAGGCCATTGCCCGCGCCGAGCGGACTGATGGGGAATCGTTCGGCCGCGCCCTCGAAGAGGCGAAGCGGGACGCCGAGATGCGGGCAAAACAGACCGTGGAGTCCGCCGAGGCCCGGGCAGCGCGGTACCAGGACCTGGAGGACACCGTTCTGACCGAGATCATCATGAAGCGACTTCCCCGGATTCTTTTGGAATGAGACCATGATCGTTAAAATGTCGAAGGTCGAGATCGTCGGGCCCAAGGGGCTCCTGCAGGAGGCGCTGGTCCGCCTCCGGGAACTGGGCATCTTCCAGATCGAGCCCGCATCCGTTGGGTTCATCGAGAAGGAGGACGAGGAGAACATCCGCTCCTTCTCGCTGGACCAGAAGACCGCCCTCGAGCGCGTCTACCTCGAGGGCCTGCGGGTCAAGATCGATGAACTGTTCTCTTTCGTGCCTGCGATCGCCGTGCGGGAAAGCTACATCGAACCCGCGACCATCGTCGATACCATCGCCAATACGGTCGAGCGCCACACGGCCCAGGCCCGGGAGCTCGCGGAGCAGGGCGACGTTCTGCAAAAAGAACGTGCAGATCTCGAGCGGTACACCGTTTTCCTGGGAACGCTATCCACCCTGCTGACGAGCATGAAAGAGACGCCCGACCTGGACTTCATTGGCCTGACCATCCAGGAGCCCGAGATGGTGCCGAAGCTCCGTGAGGCGCTTTCCCGGATCACGGACTGGAAGTACGAGCTTCAGACGGACACCGCCGCGGACGGCAGCCTGGTGGGCCTGATCACGGTCGAGAAGACCATCGCGGACCGGGTAAAGAAGACCCTTTCCGACGAGCATGTGCCCGAGCTGACGTTCCCGGCCTCCTTCGGTTCGCTGACCTTTCCCGAGAAGCTTTCCTACGTGAAGGAGCGGATGGTACAGGTCTCCTCGGAGATCGAGCGGATCCGTGAGGATCTTCTCAAGTTCGCCCGGCGGTGGACGCCACTCTACCGGAGCGTCCGGTCATGGATCGACGACCGGCTGGCGCTTCTCAAAACTGCGGCGTCGGCCTACGAGACGCGCATGTGCTTCTTCATCAATGGCTGGATGCCGACGCGGGACCTGGAGAGGCTCCGGAAAAGCCTGGATGCAGGGTTCGGCCCCAAGGTCGTCGTGGAGGAACGGGAAATGCGCGAGGAGGACCTGGAGCGGGTGCCGATCGTGCTGAAGAACCCGCCCTACTTCCGCCCCTTCGAGATCCTAACAAGCCTCCTGCCGCTGCCTGCGTACACCTCCTACGATCCCACGCCGTTCATCGGCATCTTTTTCCCCATCTTCTTCGGCATCATCCTCGGCGACGCGGGGTATGGTCTTGTCCTCGTTCTGCTCGCCCTGTACCTCAGAAAACGGTTCCGGAAGAACGTGGCGGTGCACAGCGGGGCAACGATCCTGTTCATCGCTTCGCTCTATTCGATATTCTTCGGCGTCATGTTCGGCGAATTCTTCGGCGATATCCCGGAACGGTTCTTTCATCTGCAGCCGATCTGCATCGAGCGACGAACGGCCATCGTCCCCATGCTGCTCTTTGCCCTTGCCATCGGCATTGCGCATATCATTCTCGGTCTCATACTGGGTGCCGTGAACGCATTCCAGCGGCACGTAAAGCGGGAAGGGCTGTTCAAGGTCCTGAGCATCATCCTTATCATCTGCATCATCGCCATCCTGGCTTCGCTGACGGGCAAGGCCCCGCTAGTGCTCACCCGGCCCGTCATTATCCTCATCCTGTTCCTGACGCCGTTCCTGTTCTTTGCCGGCGGCGTCCTGGCGCCGCTGGAGTTCCTGAAGAGCATCGGGAACATCATCTCCTACGTGCGCATCACGGCCATCGGCCTCACATCCGTGCTGCTGGCCTTCACGGCCAATGAACTCGGAGGTCTGAGCGGCAATATCGTGATGGGCGTGGTCGTTGCCGGGCTCATCCACATCCTGAACATCGTCCTCGGCGTCTTCTCGCCCACGATCCACTCGCTTCGGCTTCACTACGTGGAATTCTTCAGCAAGTTCATCGAGCACGGGGGGCGGAAGTTCGAGCCGCTGCACAAGTGACGGACGGGGTATGGGAAGAATCCATTGTCCTGACGACCGTTGGAACCACAGATAACACAGATAAGAGCAGTACGAAAAAGACATCTGCATTTCACCTTAGCCGTCTCTTTATCTGTCTTGATCTGTGATCGCATAGGTATTCACCTACAAGGAGGTTCGTATGGGACTCGAAAAGGTTTTGATCGCGTTTTGCGCTGCCTTGGCCATCGGTATCCCCGCCATCGCCACGGCATGGGCGCAGTCCAAGATCGGCGCTGCGGGGGCGGGAACCCTGGCGGAGAAACCGGAGCTGACCGGCACCATCATCATCCTGGTGGCCATCCCGGAGACGATGGTGATCCTCGGCTTCGTCGTGGCGACGATGATCTTGTTCACGGTGAAATAACATGGGTTGCAAGGAACTGATCGGATCGCTGCGCGCCGCAGGGGACGAGAAGATCAAGGCGATGCACGCCGAAGCGGAGCAGGAGGCGGAGCGGATCCGCGCCGATGCTGCGCGCCGCATCGAGGCGCTGCAGGAGGAATACGTCCGGAAGCATGCGGCCGAAGCTGCCAAGCAGGCCGAGGCACTCATGGCGGAGGCGAACCGGACCGTACGCGCGATCGGGCTGCGGGCGGATCGGGCCCTGGCAGAGCGGCTGTTCAGCGCCGCCCGCGCCTCCCTGCAGACGCTGCGGAACGCCGGCTACCGGGACGTGTTCACCGGATTCGCGCGGGAGCTCCCGCAGTTCACCTGGAAAACGGTGCGGGTGAGTCCCGGGGACGTGGCGCTCGCGCGCGAACAATTCCCTGGAGCGGAGGTCCTTGCCGATCCAGGCATCATCGGCGGGCTGGAGGCGGCGTCGGAAGGCGACCGGGTGAAGGTCGTCAACACGTTCGAGAAGCGCCTCGAACGCATGTGGGAAGAGATGCTGCCAGACATCATGAAGGAAGTGACGGGGCAGGGGACATGAACCGTATTGTGCGTGGCCATACGAAGCCAGACCGCCCGAAAGGCGCCGTCCCGCGGGGGCTGCTGAAGCGGGAACGGACGAGGGGCTACCCGGTCGAGTACCTCCTGTCCCGGATCCGCGGAAGGCGGTCCCGGCTCATCAGTGACTGGCGGCCGCTGATCTACGATGCGTCACCGCTCGATTATCTCGCGTCGGCTCAGTACCACGGGTTCGTTCGGGAGCGTACGGCCGAAGGCATGTGGCGGGCGCTCCTGCTCGAGCACGGATGGGTCCACGGTCAGATGGACGAGGCTACCCGGCAGATGTTCGCACCCTATTTTCTGTATGCCGAGCTTCGCACGGTATTCATCTGCCTGCGGTACCTTGAGGGCGACAAAGCACAGAAGGCCGGAGAGGTCCTCGGCGTGAGCCTGCTGTCCGATCAGGTGAAGGCCGTCCTGCGGACGGGCGCGGTAACCGACGCGCTGGCCGAACTGGAGCAGATGTTCGGAGCGCTGTCACCCGGGTTCAGCGGACTTTCGGCGGCATACGAGGGCAATGGCCTCCGGGGCGTCGAACAGTTCCTGACGTACCAGTATCTGATCTTTGTCCAGGAACTGCCGCTCCACCGG
>JAAXXJ010000476.1 GCA_013334545.1 Nitrospirota bacterium
CTCCCAGCAATTGGGCTTCATGAAGCATCCGACGGGCAAAGTGATCGAACCGCACGTGCATAATGCCGTGGCCCGGGAAGTCCATTATACGAACGAGGTGCTGTTCATCAGAAAAGGGAAATTGCGGGTAGATTTTTATGATGAGCAGCAGCGGTATCTCAAGAGCCGGGTCCTGGCGGCCGGAGACGTTATACTGCTCATCAGCTGTGGTCATGGTTTCGAGGTCGTCGAAGACGTGGAAATGTTCGAGGTGAAACAAGGACCCTTTGCGGGCGAGAGGGACAAGACGAAGTTCAAGTGTGGGAATGTTCCGATCAAGTATGGACAATAGCTGGGCAAAACCGGTTCCCGTCAACGAGCCGCTGCTTGCCGGGAACGAAAGGAAATACCTGAACGAGTGCCTGGACACCGGCTGGATATCCTCCGAAGGTCCGTTCATCCGGCAGTTCGAGGAACGGTTCTCGGGGCGAATCGGCCGCACGAACGGCATCGCGGTGTCAAACGGCTCCGCGGCGCTGGACGTGGCAGTTGCCGCTCTCGGACTTGGCAAGGGCGACGAGGTCATTCTGCCCGCCTTTACCATCATTTCCTGCGCTGCAGCCGTCGTACGGGCCGGCGCTACGCCTGTCCTCGTCGATTCCGATCCTGATACCTGGAACATGAACGCGGCAGATGTGGAGAAGAAGATAACCGCGAGGACCCGGGCCATCATGGTCGTTCATATCTACGGTCTTCCTGTTGATATGGCGCCCATCATGGAGATTGCGAACAGGCGCCGTCTGAAGGTCATCGAGGATGCTGCGGAAATGCACGGTCAGGCCTATCGAGGGAAGCCATGCGGCAGCTTCGGTGAGCTAAGTATTTTCAGCTTTTACGCCAACAAGCACATCACCACCGGCGAGGGTGGGATGATCGTGACGGACGACCAGCAGTTGGCGGAGCGGTGTCGATCTCTCAGAAACCTGTGCTTCATTCCGGAAAAGAGGTTCGTGCACGAAGAACTCGGATGGAATTTCCGGATGACGAACATGCAGGCCGCCCTCGGTTTGGCGCAACTGGAGCAGCTTGATGAGTTCGTGCAGAAAAAAAGAAGGATGGGCACTCTCTATACCGAACGCCTGAAAGATATAAGAGGCATCCAGCTGCCGAAACGGGCGACAGATTACGCCGAGAACATCTATTGGGTGTATGGAATCGTTCTTCACGACGAGATACCGTTTGATGCCGGAGAAGCCATGAAGAGGCTCTCCGCAAGGCGCATCGGCTCACGGCCTTTTTTCTTCCCCATGCACGAGCAGCCCGTGTTTCGCAAAATGGGGCTCTTTCAGGACGAGACGTATCCGGTGGCCGAAAGACTGGCCAGGAGGGGGTTTTATATCCCATCGGGCCTGGCCCTGACGGATGAACAGATGAACCAGGTGGCCGATGTGGTTGGAGAGATCCTCAGGTGAATACCGCCGGCGTGAACATACTTTTGTGGAGGTGGCAGGCTTTTTTAATTTAGGAAATGCCGTTCTCCCTACGAAGTTCTTGCCGCAGCATCAAAGACATGATCAATACAGGCAATGCCGTGAAAAGGGGTTTAGCCCTCATCATAATTTTCAGCGTCGTTTTCTTTTTCTACAATTCCTTTCAAGGAAATTGGAGCAACATCAGTTCGCAAGTCCTGAAACTGGATTATCTCTACCTGGCGTTGTCATTTATTCCGTTAGTAGTCGCATCCCTTCTTGCCACGTACGGCTGGCACCTCGCCCTGAACACCTTGTCACATGCTCACAAGATGACTTTCACGCTAAGCATCGCCACGGTCAACACCAGCATTGCGCTTTTTAACCGGTCGTTCAGGCGCGGGGTAACCTACTTCGATATCCCGCACAGGCTGCTCATTGACCTGCACCTGATCCATGTGCTCGCAGCATTCTGCCTCTGCCTAGGCGCTTACCTGCTCTGTTACGGTATCGGCTTTGCCCTTGCACCCCATCAAATGCTTCTGGTGATGTCGTCGCTGCTGATCTCCGACGTCATCGGTTTTTTGGCGATCATCGTGCCCGGAGGATTGGGT
>JAAXXJ010000160.1 GCA_013334545.1 Nitrospirota bacterium
CTCGGCATCATCTCCGGAGAACAGCGGGAAGAGCTCCTCGACAAGGCATTGTCGCTCCACTCCGGAAGGATCGAGCTTTCCCACATGAAATCCCTTCTCGCGCTTGATCTGTTCGCCGATGAGCAGGAATACGAGAGCGTGCTGGATACGGCGCTGAACAACAAGGGCACGGTGTGGAATTAAACCAGCTGACTCGGAGACGCGGGGATGGCGAGACACGGAGAACAAAATGAGATACTGGTACTCCGTTGTGTATATTCATCGCATGACAACCCCGCATCTGCTCCGGCAATAAAGGCCCCCCTACTATGGCTATGAAATCACTCGTCATCGTTGAATCGCCCGCCAAGGCCAAGACCATCGGCAAGTACCTCGGCAAGGACTACACGGTCAAGGCGTCCGTCGGCCACATCATGGACCTTCCCAAGAGCAAGCTGGGCGTGGACATCGAAAAGGACTTCGCGCCCCAGTACATCCAGATCAAGGGCAAGGCCAAGGTCGTCAACGAGCTCAAGTCCGCCGCCAAGAAGGCCGACCGCATCCTGATCGCGACCGATCCGGACCGCGAGGGCGAGGCCATTGCCTCCCACGTGGCCGAGGTGGTCTCCACGACCGCCAAGACCGAGGAGATCTACCGCGTTCTGTTCAACGAGATCACGAAGAAGGCGATCCTCAAGGCCATCGAGCAGCCCGGCAAGATCGACCCCAACAAGGTGGACGCCCAGCAGGCCCGACGCATTCTTGACCGGCTCGTGGGCTACCAGATCAGCCCCATCCTCTGGAAAAAGGTGCGCCGCGGCCTGTCAGCCGGCCGCGTCCAGTCCGTGGCCCTGCGCCTGATCTGCGAGCGCGAAGAGGAGATCAAGGCCTTCAAGCCCGAGGAATTCTGGTCCCTCACCGCACTCCTCGAGGGGAAGTTCCCGCCGCAGTTCGAGGCCAAGCTCCTGAAAAAGGACGAGGAGAAGCTCCGGGTCAAGAACAACGACGAGGTACAGCAGATCCTCGCCGGCCTCCAGGGCGCAACGTACTCCGTCGCTCGCGTCGAGAAGAAGGAGCGCCGCCGCAACCCCGTCCCCCCCTTCACGACGAGCAAGCTCCAGCAGGAAGGCGGCCGGAAGCTCGGCTTCACCTCCCGGCGCACCATGGCCGTGGCACAGGGCCTCTATGAGGGCGTGGAACTCGGCACAGAAGGCGCCGTCGGACTCATCACCTACATGCGTACCGATTCTACCCGCGTGGGCGCCGAGGCGCAGCAGGAGGCCCGGGACCTGATCGCATCCAAGTACGGCAAGGAATACGTTCCCGCTGAACCCCCGGCCTACAAGAGCGCCAAGAGCGCCCAGGAAGCGCACGAGGCCATCCGCCCCACCTCGGTCATGCGCGAGCCCGACGCGATCAAGCAGTATCTCGAGCTTGACCAGTACAAGCTCTACAAGCTCATCTGGAACCGCTTTGTGGCAAGCCAGATGAACCCCGCGGTCATCGACCAGACGTCGGTGGACATCAAGGCCAACGCCTATACCTTCCGGGCATCCGGGTCGGTCGTGAAGTTCCCCGGATTCATGGCGGTCTATATGGAGGAGCGGTCCGAGGACCAGGCCCCGTCCGACGACGACAACGGCGAGGCGGTCCTCCCCCCGCTCAACGAGGGCGACGCGCTGTCGCTCATCAAGCTCGATCCCAAGCAGCATTTCACCCAGCCGCCTCCGCGGTTCTCCGAGGCCCTGCTCGTCAAGACGCTGGAGGAAAAAGGCATCGGCAGGCCGAGCACCTATGCCGCGATCATCTCGACCATACAGGACCGGGATTATGTGAACAAGCTGGAGAACAAGTTCCGCCCCACAGAGCTCGGCGTACTCGTGAACGGCCTGCTGGTGCAGCATTTTGCCAACATCCTGGACGTTGCCTTCACGGCGCGCATGGAGGAAGAGCTCGACAAGATCGAGGAAGGCGGTCTGACGTGGGTGGCGGCCGTGCGGGATTTCTATGAGCCCTTTTCGAAGGACCTCGCGGCCGCCATGGCCGAGATGAAGGACTTCAAGGCGGAGCAGACCCCCACCGACATCAATTGCGACAAGTGCGGCAAGCCCATGATCATCAAGTGGGGCAGGAACGGCCAGTTCCTCGCCTGCTCGGGCTATCCTGACTGCAAGAACACCAAGCCCTTCGTGCGCACCGAGAGCGGCGGCGTCGAGGCCGCGCCTGAAGAAACCACCAGCGAGCTCTGCCCCAAATGCGGCTCCGGCATGGTGGTCAAACGGGGGCGGTTCGGCAAGTTCCTCGCCTGCTCGCGCTATCCGGAGTGCAACCACACCCAGGGCATGTCCACGGGCGTCCTCTGCCCCGAGGACGGCGGCATGATCGTGGAGCGGCGCTCCCGCTTCGGCAAGATGTTCTACTCCTGCGCGAACTACCCCAACTGCAAGTTCGCCGTGTGGTACAAGCCTGTGCCCCGCGCTTGTCCGCAATGCGGCGCACCCTTCCTGACGGAGAAGTTCTCCAAGAAGACCGGCCCCTACGTCGCCTGCTACAAGAAGGAATGCGGATATAAGGAAGTGCCGGCCACCGCGGGACAAGGTCCGGAAGGCCTAAGTCAGGAGATCGATCCGGACCTGTGATCAGGGATGGTGGCCGGACGTCAGGCATTGACGATCAGTATTCCACGGATGAACCAGCCATTCTTGCACTTCCGGTCGAACTCCGCTTTCCGCATCCCGCACTCGTTCAGGCCCTTCTCCCCTTGCAAATCCCCGTGTGATACGTTACAGTACCGGCATGCGGAAGCATATCGACGACTTTGTGCGCCATCTCCGGAACGAACAGAACGTGTCCCCCCACACCGAGCGCAGCTACCGGTCGGACCTGGAGCAGCTCGCCGCCTTCGTCAATGATGCCGACCCTGCGGGCATCGGCCACCAGGACCTTCGGAGATACCTCGGCCACCTTATGGGCCTCAAGATCAGGAAGTCCTCGCTCGCCCGCAAGCTCTCCGCCATCCGCGCCTTCTACAAGTACCTGAACCGCACCGGCGTTCTGCAAAGCAATCCCGCGAGGCTCATCGCGACGCCCAAGCAGGACAAGCGCCTTCCCGCCGTGCTCACGGTGGATGACGCCCTGCGGCTCATGAACGCCCCGCGCGATGGGGAAGGGTCCGAACTGCGCGACCGAGCCGTGCTCGAGACCCTCTACTCCACCGGCATCCGCGCCGGCGAGCTCGTCGGGATCGACCACGAGGACATCGACCGGCAGGACCGCCTCATCCGCATCCGCGGCAAGGGACGGAAGGAACGCATCGTGCCCGTGGGCGAGAAAGCGCTCGAGGCCATCGATGCCTACCGTGCGCAGAAGCCGTCTGCGCCAAAGGATGGTGCGGTCTTCTCCGGTCCGTCAGGAAAACGCTTGACAGCCCGAACGGTTCAGCGTATTTTAGGAAACTATCGGAAAAAGCTGGGCCTTTCGCAGAAGGCAAGCCCTCACACGCTTCGGCACAGCTTTGCGACACACCTGCTGGAGTCCGGTGCAGACCTCCGGGCCATCCAGGAGCTTCTCGGCCACGCCAGCCTCTCCACCACCCAGCGGTACACGCATGTGAACCTCGATGCGTTGATGGAGTCCTACGACAAGGCGCATCCGAGAGCGAAAAAGCAGGGATCCGGGGGCAAAGGTAAAGAACCATCTCGGTAATGACGGAGATATGATGAGCGAACAGAATACCATGCACGCAACAACGATCCTTGCGGTGCGGCGGAACGGGAAGACCGCGATTGCCGGCGACGGACAGGTAACGGTCGGCAGCACGGTCATGAAGCACAACGCCCGCAAGGTCCGCAAGATGTACAACGACCGGATCGTCGCCGGGTTCGCCGGAGCGACCGCCGACGCCTTCACGCTCTTCGAGAAGTTCGAGGCCAAGCTCGAACAGTACCACGGCAACCTAACCCGCGCCGCGGTGGAACTCGCGAAGGATTGGCGGACCGACAAGGTCCTCCGCCGGCTCGAGGCATTGATGATCGTTGCCGATGCCGAGCGCTCGTTCATCCTGTCGGGGAACGGCGACGTCATCGAGCCCGAGGACGGCATAGCCGCCATCGGTTCCGGCGGCCCGTACGCGCTCGCGGCCGCGCGCGCTCTCTCGGCGCACACGGCCTTGGGCGCACGCCAGACCGTGGAATCGGCCATGCAGATCGCCGGTGATATCTGCATCTACACGAACAAGGAGATCACGGTAGAAGAGCTGTAGACCCCGTAGACGGCACACGGTAGACAGCATAGAGGGACCGGTGGATAGCACCCTGATGGCTGCTTCGAGCTTCTCGGCAATTCCCCGTCTCCTGTCTACCACCTACTGTCTACGTTGCTTTCTGGAGGTTGCTTGAAAGACACCCTGACCCCGCGCCAGATCGTCGAAGAACTGGACAGATACATCATCGGCCAGAACAAGGCCAAGCGCGCCGTGGCCATCGCGCTCCGGAACCGCTGGCGCCGCCAGCGCCTGCCCGAGGACCTTCGCGACGAGGTGATGCCGAAGAACATCATCATGATCGGCCCCACGGGCGTGGGCAAGACCGAGATCGCCCGGAGGCTCGCGCGGCTGGTGAACGCCCCGTTCCTGAAGATCGAGGCGTCGAAGTTCACGGAAGTGGGCTATGTTGGGCGCGATGTGGACTCCATCGTCCGTGACCTGACCGAGATCGGTGTCAACATGGTCAAGGCCGAGATGTCGGAGCAGGTGAAGGAGAAGGCCTCGGCCCTGGCCGAAGAGCGGCTCCTCGACCTGCTCCTGCCGCCGATCCGGCCGGTGAATACCGAAGGCTCACCCGAGGAGCAGCAGGAGAAACAGGAACAGCATACGACCACGCGGGAGAAGCTCCGCCTGCAGCTCCGCGCGGGAAAGCTCGACGAACGGATGATCGAGCTCGACGCCAAGGAAAAGGTCATGCCCTTCGGCATCATCTCGAACGTGGGGATGGAAGAGATCGAGATGAACCTGAAGGAGATGCTCGGCGGCCTGCTCCCGGAGAAGACCAAAAAGCGAAAGCTCAAGGTGCCCGAGGCGCTCCGGTTCCTCGTGCAGGAAGAGGCTGCCAAGCTCATCGACATGGACAAGGTCATGCGCGATGCGCTCCAGCGCGTTGAGCAATCGGGCATCGTGTTCCTGGACGAGATCGACAAGATCGCCGGCCGTGAGACCCAGGGGCCGGACGTTTCCCGGCAGGGCGTGCAGCGGGACCTCCTTCCCATCGTCGAGGGGTCCACGGTGACGACCAAATACGGCCCGGTCCGGACCGACCACGTGCTGTTCATCGCCGCGGGGGCGTTCCACATGTCCAAGCCCTCGGACCTCATACCCGAGCTCCAGGGGCGCTTCCCCATCCGGGTGGAGCTCGACGCCCTGGGCAAGGACGACTTCGTGCGCATCCTGACAGAGCCGCAGAACGCGCTGATCAAGCAGCAGGTGGCCCTCCTGGCGACCGAGGAGATCACGCTCCATTTCGCGACGGACTCCATCGAAGAGATCGCGGCGACTGCCGCGAGCGTGAACGAGCGGACCGAGAACATCGGCGCCCGGAGGCTCCACACCATCATCGAGAAGCTGCTGGACGAGATATCCTTCGATGCGCCGGAGAAGAGAGGCACGAAGGTGACGATCGACGCGAAGTACGTCCGGGAAAAACTTTCGGAGATCGTCAAGAGCGAGGACCTGAGCAGGTACATCTTATAGATTTCCAGCCTGCAGGCCAGTCAGCTTGACGGCTGCACGAGGTTGCTGTGGAAAAACTGATCGAAAAAGCAATGACCCTCATCGAGGCCATGCCCTACATGCAGACCTTCCGGGGCAAGACCTTCGTCATCAAGTACGGCGGGAACGCCATGATCGACGAGAAGCTGAAGCACAGCTTCGCCCAGGACGTGGTGCTGTTGCGGTTCATCGGGATCAATCCCGTCATCGTCCACGGCGGCGGGCCCCAGATCGGCACCACTATGGAGCGGATGGGCAAAAAGCCCACCTTCGTTTCCGGCCAGCGGGTGACCGACGAAGAGACCATGGACATCGTCGAGATGGTGCTCGGCGGCAAGGTGAACAAGGAGATCGTGAACCTGATCAACCGTGCAGGCGGCAGGGCTGTGGGCCTCACCGGCAAGGACGGCGGGCTCATCCAGGCGAAGAAGCTCAAGATGACCAAGAGGTCCGAAGAGACCGGCGAGACCGAGATCATCGACATCGGGCTCGTGGGCGAGGTGACCGAGGTGCGGCCGGGCGCGCTCGAGGCCCTTGATGCGGGCGGCTTCGTGCCGGTCATTGCACCGGTGGGCGTGGGTGCCCATGGCGAGACCTACAACATCAACGCGGACCTCGTGGCTGGCGCCGTTGCAGGAGCGTTAAGGGCAGAGAAGCTGATCCTGCTCACGGACCAGGCCGGCATCATGGACAAGGACAAGAACCTCATATCGTCACTCAATAAAAAGAAGGTCGAGGACCTGGTCCACAAGGGCACCATCGGCGGCGGCATGCTGCCCAAGACCAGGTCCTGCTTCGAGGCGCTCGAGGCAGGCTGCGCCAAGGTCCACATCATCGACGGACGGGTCCCCCACGCCCTGCTGCTCGAGATCTTCACCCAGTCCGGCATCGGCACCGAGATAACGCTGTAGAGAACCCCTTCCCAAGAACCGCGCGGATAGGTCGTGCAACGTATTCACTTTCCCTATTAACCGCTCGCGTGCACGCACCAGGGTTGAAGGATATCCTTCCCCCCTTGCGATCCGTATTGACACCGCGGCACTCCCGAAGTATAGTAAAACATGATCACGTCCGAGAAAC
>JAAXXJ010000161.1 GCA_013334545.1 Nitrospirota bacterium
TCACGCCTGAGAGCAAGCTCCTTCTTGCACGCGTGGCAGGCCTTCATGACTGTCTCTACTATATATCATCGCCTTTTGTTAGACAAGAGCAAAGGCCCTATCATGGGATATGATACACAAGGCCCGGACCAGACACCTGGTACGGGCCTTTTCACAACTTTGAACCTTGAACGCTGAAGGATGGTTCTATCCCTTTGTGCTGTTCTGAATCGCCTGGTACAGCCGCTGCACGAGGACCTGGTTGTATCCGTGGGAGGTCATGTTGGCCGTGATGCGGCCTTTGATGGGGAGGCCGAGGAGATAGAGGTCGCCGATCAGGTCCAGGATCTTGTGGCGCACGAACTCGTCGGGATAACGGAGCTCCGTGTTGATGACCTTGCCGTCGTACATGATGATGTGGGAGTGGAGATACCCTCCCCCGACCTTTCCCAGCTTCTGGGCCATTTCGATGTTCTCGAAGGTGTTGAAGGAGCGGGCTGGGGCTATGTCCTTTGCAAACGACCCTTGTTCGGGATTGAACGTAAGGACCTGTTCGCCTATGGGAAGCGGATAGTCGACCCGCATCGATATCTCGAACCCTTCATAGGGCTCCGCATAGAGATGCTTTTCGTGCTTTTCTTCTTTTCCGAATCCGATCTTCTGACGGATGACAGCGACCTTGGTGGAGGCGGACTGTTCCTCGATCCCCGCCTCTTCGATAAGTCCGCAAAAGTCCTTGGCGGAACCGTCCACGTTCGGGATCTCCTCGTCGACCTTGATGAGGACATTGGTTATGCCGTACATGGAAAGGACCGCCATCAGGTGCTCAACCGTGCGCACCCGCCGCCTGCCGTTGTCCAGGGTGGTGGAGTTGGCGGAGAAGGTCTTCGACGAACCGACCTGCGCGTAGTCCTCAAGGGAGGTGATATGTCCGCGGATGGTCTGGCCGTCAAGCGTTTGATAGACGATCCCTTCGTTGATGCCGAGGGGGCTGAGAATGATGCCGGTGTTCCGTCCGCTCAGGAGCCCGATGCCGTTCAGGACCATGTTCCCCCGCAGGGTGCGCTGCGGTTCAAGGGAATCCACCACGTCCACCACGCCGGGAGGCACCGAAAGATCGGCGCTGACGATCTCAAGCCTCGTATCCGAAGGCAGGACCGTGCCGCGGCCGGCAGGCCGGTGCTTCAGGGCGGACTCCACCTTGTCGAGCAGGACCTCCATATGCAGCGGCTTTTCCAGAAAATCGTAGGCGCCGGCCTTGATTGCCGCAACCGCCGACTCGATGCCGGCATGTCCGCTCATCATGAGGATGGGGAGCAGGGGGAGCCGGTCATGCAGACGCTTCAGGAGCTGCATGCCGTCCATGCCGGGAAGCCAGATATCCAGCAGGACGAGCGAGGGCTCCATCGCATCGAGCCTCTCCCAGAAGCTCTCGGCATCGGGAAATATGAGGGACGGATACCCCTCGTCCTTCAGGATGCTCGCGACCGTGGAGCAGATGGAAGGTTCGTCGTCTACGATGCAGATAGGGTTCATAGAAAATCATACCTCATGTTCATACCGGGCGGATTGACCCAGTTGAGCGGCGCGCTGGTAGAGCGCAGCGCTGCCAGCAATTGCGTCGGTCTCGAACGCGTTGTTAATCTTCGTGCGCATCCCGCCGAACCTTTCCACCAATGCGGTTATAGATCGGAAGCTTCCCGTGCTTAGCAACGAACGAATCAAGCCAATGACTCTCCCAATGCGCCTGCTGCTGCTCGTCAGGAACTAGGGAATATTCAATGACTTCGAAATCCCACTCACGGCGCTCCGGAGAGTTGAACCTGGAGCGAATTCGCCCTCGGCCGATGTACACGACTTCGTCCCCACGAAGATATCTATAGATTCCTCCTGCATCTGAGGGAATTTCACTGTCAGCATTTACTCGGAGTTCAAACGCTGGACAAAGCGTTATCACCCACATCGAATCAGTACTTGACCACTTTGGCTTGAACTTTCGTAAGCGGATGTCCCCGATCCTCGCAACTGCGGCCACCCACGGTTCACGAAGCAGTACCCCTGCTTGAGCCCACCTTCCGACGCCAGTACCTCTACCTCCGCCATCGCGCGTGAGGGCGTAGCAATCTGCATCACACGGATCATCGAGGAATTTGAATCCGACTCGCATTGACTCCGAGTCGATCAAGACGGAAACGCTCGTTTTGTCCTCAAGGTGGGCTGACCGCACGAATGCGGCGTTAAACGCCACACCGCCACGCCGAATCGTAATGAATGGCGTCGCTTCTGGTTCCTCGCCTCCCTCGCGCCGTACCTTCACCCACTGTCCCACAGCCACCCTCCGTAGGGCTAACCAGTGATTATACGAACGGAGCAAAGCATCTACATATATATGCAAGCATCTACCTGTAGATGCCGATCATGTATATATAGGTATATGCTTTTCTCAGTCTGTGCAATATACCGGATGTAAACTGCAGTTTTTGTCGCTATCCTCTGTTTAACATAAACAGGAACTACTTCTCGCCACATGAATATATCATAAACGCTTATTTTCAAATAGTACTTTTTAGTCGCTAAAACAAAGGCCCGCGCCGGATAGCCAGCACGGACCTTTTTGAATTTGAATCTTGAATTATGTTTTATAGAAAACGCCTTTCTCCTTTGTCAAAATGACAAGGAAGATTCCGATGAAACTACCCCTTTCCGATCGCCGCAAGTTCCTCCTCGATCATGCCGCGGAAGAGCGGGACCTTATACTCGTTCTCTTTGAGCGGCTGCGCGCTCTTCATCGCGGCCGCCGATGCCTTCGCGATGACATCGGCGTCGAGCTTCCTGCCCGTAATGGCCGCTTCGATCTCCCGGGACCTCCAGGGAACAGGCGCGGCGCCGCTCAGGACCGCGCGGGCATCCGCGACCACGCCGTCCTTGATCCGGAGCGCCAGTGCGACGCCGGCAAGGGCAAAATCCCATGACGCCCGCGCCCGCACCTTGCGGTACGAGCTGCGCAGTCCGCGGCTGGGCGGCAGTACGATCTCGGTGACGATCTCTCCCGGCTCGAGCACGGTATCCCTGCGCACATCCGTGCGCGGCAGAACGTGGAACTTCTCGACCGGAACGGTCCTCGGGCCTTTCGGTCCCGTGATCCGCACAGAGGCATCGAAGGCAGCAAGCGCCGGAGCCGTGTCCGAGGGGTGGACGATGAAGCACGGCCCGCCGCCCAGGATGCAATGATACTGGTTCTCGCCGGCAACAGCGAAGCACTTCTCTCCGCCCTTCCGGAGGCAGTTGAACTCTCCGCGGTAGTACCAGCAGCGCGGCTTCTGGCAGAGGTTGCCGCCCATGGTCCCCTGGTTCCTGAGCTGGGGGCTCGCGACCTCGCGGGCCGCCTGCGCAAGTGCCGCATAGTGTTCGTTCACTGCCGCATGCTCCGCCACCTCGGTGATGGTCGTGAGCGCGCCGATGCGCAAGCCGTTGTCAGGCGTTGTGGTGATCCCCTTCAGTTCTTTGAGCCCGCTGATGCTTACCAGTCTCTTGATTTCAAAGACATGATCGCGAAGGCATCCGAGGAGGTCGGTCCCTCCCGCGTGCAGACCAGCGCCCGGCGAGGTGAGCTGTTTCATCGCCTCCTTCAGGGTTTTCGGACGGACATAGGAAAAGTTTGTCAGCATGGGTTTTCCTCCTGATGTTTAGCTACCGCGGAAGTTGTTTTTACTTTATCGCCTGGCTAAACAGCTTCAGGAGCCGCGGCGGGTTCATCGGCGTTTCAAAGACCCTCACGCCCGTGGCATGATACACGGCGTTCCCGATGGCCGCTGCCGTAGGGATGGTCACGGGCTCGCCCAGCCCCTTAGCGCCCGTGAGATTCGCCTCCGGATCCGGCCGGTCGATGGGAAGGCATGTCATGTCCGAAGGAACGTCGAGCATGGTCGGCAGTTTGTAATCATGCCAGTTCTTGTTCACCAGCTTGCCGGTCTGGCTTCCATCGAGGACCCGGCCCTCGGTCAGGGCAAAGCCGATGCCCATCGTGATGCCGCCGAACGTCTGGTTGTCGAAGGTCAGCCGGTCCATCACCCTTCCGCTGTCCTGTGCTGCCAGGAAGCGGACAATCCGGACCTCGCCTGTCCTCGTATCCACCTCCACCTCGCAGAACTGGGCGGCAAAGGGGTTCACGACTTTGCCTTCCGGGTTCGGGCCGCGGTAGCCTACGCCCACGATGACCCCGCGCTTCTTGAGACCCGTGACGCCGGTGATCTTGATCTTTTTCGACGGATCGGAGAGCACAACGATCTCGTCCCCGCTCAGCGCCAGGTCCGAAAAATGTGTCTTTAGATCTTCTGCCGCCAGCTCCAGGAGCTGCTGCTTGACGCTCAACGCCGCAGCGCGCACGGTCGGCGATTCCGTCGGCACAGTCTTGCTGCCGCCGCTCGGCGTTGCATACTGCGTCGTGCCTGTGTCGGCATGCTCGATCTGGAGCGACTCGGGCTTCACTCCCAGCTCTTCGGCGACGACCATGGCCATCACGGTCTTGGTGCCGGTGCCGATGTCGCTTGCGCCCATGTTGAGGTTCGCACTGCCGTCGGCAAAGAGCTTCACGAGGACCGTGGACGGGGGATTGCCGCCGCCTGCGACCCAGAGGCCGGCCGCCATGCCCACGCCTCTCCTGATATGCCCGTTCTTCGGCTGCCCGGCGATCTTGTTCCGCACTTCCTTCCATCCGAAGGCCTGAGCGCCTTTCTCAATGCACTCTTGCAGGCCGGTCGTGGTATAGGGAGGATTGTTCGGCCGCGCCTGGCTCACGGTCGAAACATTCTTGAGCCGCAGCTCGACAGGGTCCATGGCGATCGCCTCGGCAAGGCTGTCGAGCATCTGCTCGAGCGCCCACGCGCCCTGGGGATGGCCTGGCGCGCGAAACGGCCGGGCAGGTCCGGCATTGATATAGACATCCGTCGTCTCGGTGCGCACGTTGGGACAGCGGTAGAGGTCGCGCACCAGCCAGTCAAGAAGCGACGTTCCGCCTGCGGGATAGGCGCCGCTGCTGCCGGTGCCGCTGAATTCGAGGGCGGTAAGCGTCCCGTCCTTCTTCACCCCCGCCTTCAGTTTCATGGTGCTCGGCGGCCGGTTACCCGCGGCAAGGTAAGTCTCTTCGCGCGAGAGGAACAGTTTGACCGGACGGGCGGTCTTCTTTGCGAGCAGCGCGGCGATAACGGTTGCCTTGTCCGCCTGCAGCTTGCTGCCGAAGCCGCCTCCCATGTAATGCCCGATGACGCGCACTTTCGAGAGCGGCAGGCGCAGCACCTCGGCGACCCGCGCCTGGACCGAGAACACGCCCTGCGTGGATTCCCAGATCGTGAGGGAATCGCCGTCCCACCTTGCCACGCACCCGTGCAGTTCCATGGGCGTGTGGAGCTCGCTCTCGTTCCGGTACGTCTGCTCGAGCACGACGTCCGCCTCGGCAAATCCTTTCGCCACGTCGCCGCGCTCGTACTTGTCCGTCTTGACCTTGTTCCCTTCTTTATGCACCAGAACCGCACCCGCATCGAGGGACTTGCGCTCATCGGACAGGGCGGGAAGTACGTCATAGGCCACCCGGATCGACCGCACGGCATCCCATGCCTGGTACGGAGTCTCTGCCGCCACTGCGGCAACGGTCTCGCCCTCGAACCGGCACCAGGGATCAAAGAGCTTTGTCTTCATCTCCGGTGTATAGGGCCACAGGATGTCCGCAGCCGGCGTTTTGGCGGAGAGAACAGCTCGAACGCCCACAGACTTCTCTGCCTGCCTCGTGTCCACGTCCTTGACCACGGCATGGGCGTGCGGACAGCGGAGGATAGCGGCATAGAGCATGTCGGGAAAGATGATGTCCGAAGGATAGATCGCCTTCCCGCTCACGCGCTCGTACGCATCCACGCGCGGCAGGGGCGTCCCGACCACCTTCGTTGCCTCCCAGGGCTTCACGCCCGATGCAGGCTTGGGCGTCTCCGGCAAGGGAATGTTCTGTGCGAAATAGAGCTCCCGTTCGTCCTTTTTCATGGTCCACCTCGCTCAACGGCGTCTATCATGCCTTTTTCAGCTCTGATGCCCTTTTTGCTGCATTGATGATATGTTTGTACGTGCCGCACCGGCAGAGGTTCCCGCTCATGCCCTTCCGGATATCCTCTTCAGCGGGCATAGGCTTCTTCCGCAGCAGCCCCTCGACGGACATGATCTGGCCCGGCGTGCAGTAGCCGCATTGGAAGGCATCGTGCTCAGCAAAGGCCTGCTGGACCGGGCCGAGCTCGTCGCCCTTCATCAGCCCTTCGAGGGTCGTGATCTTCGCGCCCTCGACCTCCACGGCAAGGGTCATGCAGGCATACCGCGGCACATCATCGATCAGCACCGTGCAGGCCCCGCACTCTCCGCGTTCGCATCCGACCTTGGTGCCCGTCAACCCCAGCCCTTCCCGGAGGACGTATAAGAGCGACCACCGCGGCTCAACGAGCAGTCTATACTTACGATCATTGATCACGAGGATGACTTTCGTCATCTCACCGCGTTCGACCATCTCCGCTTCTGCTGCGGGCGTCGCATGCAGCTTGTCGGCGATGGCAAGTGTAATGGCGCCAGTGCCCAGGGACGTCAAGAATCCCCGGCGGGTCAGGCCGCAGGCTGTCTGCTGGTCCTGCGCTTCCTGATCGAGCTTTTCATCGTCCTTTTCGTTCTTCATGATGCTCTCCCCCTCAAATCCTTTGATGTGAAGAAAACGGCAAACCGCAAACAGGACAGGCATTGCATCCTGACGAATGGAAGTTAGATTTACCTTGATTCGGGGCCTGCTTTAGATTAGTGGAGACTACAGACAAT
>JAAXXJ010000162.1 GCA_013334545.1 Nitrospirota bacterium
ATGGGAAGCTACCACTATGCCGCAAGCCTCAAGAAGGCGCGCGAGCAGGTGGAAGGAATGATCTGCTTCGAGATGATCGGGTTCTTCAGCGACCGGCCGGGCTCGCAGCACTATCCTATCCCGTTCATGAACCTCAAGTTCCCGAAGGCTGGCAACTACATCGCCATGGTGGGGAACCGGAAGTCCAGGAAGTTCACCATGCAGATGGCCGGGGGCTTCATGATGGCCACGGACCTGCCGCTGGTGACGCTGAACGCACCCGCCATCGTTGTGGGCATCGACTTCTCGGACCACTGGTCCTTCGGAAAGTTCGGCTATCCCGCTTTCATGGTCACGGACACGGCCTTCTACCGGAACCCCAACTACCACTCGCCGTCGGACCTCCCTGAAACCCTGGATTACAACCGCATGGAAAAGGTCGTCGTCGGCCTGAAGGCAGCGGTTGAGGAATGGGGGAGAGGCTGACGCGGTGACATGAGGACAATGCGACAAGGAGACAGTGACGCATCATTTCCCCTCGTCATCAAAGGTCTTCTATGCCAGGCCGCTGTTTTCTCTCTGCTGCTCAGCGTCCTCTGCGGTAAAATATTACTGCTGCTTCCCAGAAATCCGCAATTGACATAGATTCCCCTCCATTGTATCCTATCTTTGTCGCAGCCCTCCTTATCGAAAAACCCATGCCAGCGAGGTCCCGATGATCCTGACCAAGATTCAGGAATCAGCAGCGAACTACCCCGATGATATCGCCATCCAGTTCAAGGACGGGGACCAATACCGCAAGCACACCTACCGCGAGCTGATCACGACGGTGGCCTCAGTCGCCCGCGCGCTCTCCCGTCTCGGCATCGGGAAAGGCGACCGGGTCGCGGTCCTGTCCGAGAACCGGCCCGAATGGGTGTTCTCCTACCTCGCCATCACCTCGATGGGGGCGGTCGTCGTGCCCCTGGATGCGCAGCTCACGGACAGGGAGGTCAGCCTCCTGCTGTCCAACTGCGATGCCAAGGCCGTGTGCGTGTCCTCGGCAACGCGGCAGAAGCTCCCGCCGGGCAAGGCTGTCACGGTCATCTCCTATGACGCCGGGGACGGCGCGCTCTTCTCCGACATGATGAAGGCGCACCCGGGAGCGCCTATGCCGGAGGCCCCCTTTGACAGCGATCTTGCCGCCATCCTGTATACGTCGGGCACTACCGGCGATCCCAAGGGTGTGATGCTCTCGCACGGGAACCTGGTCGCGAACTGTACCAGCGCGATCAAGCTGAACATCGTCTACAAGACGGACAACCTGCTCTGCCTGCTGCCGCTTCACCACACCTATCCAGCATTGGCCTGCATGCTGCTGACGCTTTCCCTGGGCGGGACCATGACGATCCTGAACAGCCTCAAGGGGCCCGACATCATCGCCTGCATGCAGGAGACCGGGGTGAGCGTGCTCGTCGGCGTGCCGCAGCTCCTGACCGCTCTGCGCCGGGCCATTGTTGACAAGATCGAATCGAGCCCGCCGCTGCTCCGGATCCTGGCGAAGCTTCTGCTCGGCCTGAGCGGCCTCGTCCGGAAGCTGACAGGCGTGAACATCGGCAAGGCCCTCTTCGGCAAGGTCCACGCCCGGTTCGGCCCCAAGTTCCGGCTCATGGCGAGCGGCGGCGCCCGGCTCGATCCCGACGTGTACACGGACATGTCGAACCTCGGGTTCCTGGTGATCGAGGCGTACGGGCTCACCGAGACCTCGCCGGCAGCCACGTTCAATCCCGTGGGGAAACAGAAGGCCGGATCGATCGGCGTACCCATCCCCGACGTCGAAGTCAGGATCTCGGAGCCAGACGCGTCCGGCATGGGGGAGATCGCCATCAAGGGGCCGAACGTCATGCTGGGCTACTACAAGAAGCCCGACGCGACCGCCGAGGTCATCCGGGACGGGTGGTTCTACACCGGGGACCTGGGCTATAAGGACAGGGACGGCTACTTCTTCATCACCGGCAGGTCCAAGGAGATGATCGTCCTGTCCACGGGAAAAAAGATATTCCCCGACGAGCTCGAGAAGTTCTACAAGCAGCTGCCGTCCATCAAGGAGATCTGCATGCTCCAGACGGAACGGGGGCTCGAGGCCGCGGTGGTCCCGGACTTCGAATATCTCAAGAAGATGAACATCGCAAACGCGCGGGAGACCATCGCCTTCGAGATCGAGGACCTTGCGAAGGATCTGGCCCCGTACAAACGCATCTCGGGGCTCAAGATCTTCAAGGACTCGCTCCCGGTGACGCGGCTGGGGAAGCTCAAGCGCGCTCTGGTGAAGGACCTGTACCTCAAAGGCGGCGAACGCGCAGAGAAGACGGCGCACAAGGGCGATGAAGGCATTCTCGACAGCGACGCGGGCAGGAAGGTCGTCGCGTGCCTCACGGCGTTCTCGGCCAAGAAGCACATCGTTCCTGACGACAACCTGGAGATCGACCTGGGACTGGACTCGCTCTCCCGCGTGGAAATGGTCGTCAGCCTGGAGCAGACCTTCGGAACGGGCCTGCCCGATTCCTTCGGCTCCGAGGTCTTCACGGTCCGGGACGTGGTCGAGAAGATCCAGCAGGTGATGGCATCGGGCGTGGTGAAGGCCGGCTCGAGCGTGCGGCTGTCGTGGGCGGAGATCCTGCAGCAGGAGCCGTCAGAGGAGGCAAAGGCGCTGGCGCGGACCAAGAGGAACGCGCTCTGTCTCCTGGGCTGGCGGTGCTGCCGGCTCACGCTGAAGGCTATCTTCGGCATCCTGGGCAGTGTGACCGTGCGCGGCGCAGAGAACCTGCCGAGGCAGGGACCTTATCTGATCACGCCGAACCACCTGAGCAACGCCGATGCTTTTCTCCTGGCCGCCGCCATGCCGGCAGCCATCGGCAGCCAAGCGTTCTATCTCGGAGACACGAAGTTCTTCGGCGGTCCGGTCTCGTCCCGGATAGCGCAGTACATCCAAGTAATCCCTGTGGACATGGAGGTGAGGCTCTTCAATGCGCTCCAGTTGTCGGCGTACGTGCTGCGGCAGGGGAAGGTGCTGTGCGTGTTCCCCGAAGGAAGCCGCACGCGCGACGGGCACATCAAGGAGTTCAAGAAAGGCGTTGCCATCATCGCGAAAGAGCTGAACGTTCCGATGGTGCCGGTGGCCATCACAGGCACCTACGCCATGATGCGGCCGGGCCAGCTCTTTCCCCGGCCCGCGAGGACGACGGTCACCTTCGGCAAGCCGTTCCATCCGGGTGACATGGACTACGACGAGATCACAAAGAAGCTGTACGCGGACGTGGTGGAGCTGTTGGATCAGACTTCAGGAGCGGGGAGCCGGTAGCCAAAAGAGACGGGACCGAAATAATACATTGACGCTGAGGAACGCTGAAGCGCTATGATGAGGCATACATGGATCAGCAACGTAAATCATATCTGCTCATAGTTCTTTCATCGTTGAATCCAGGAGCGAGCGCATGCCCTGTAGCTTGCTGCAGGGAGCTTCAATGAGATTTGTTCTTTTTGCGAGCGCGACTGCTTGCCAAGGCGGGTGACATTATGAAACGAGGACTGCATATATTGATGATGGGCATTGCTTTTACCGTTCTGGCCGCCTGCCAGACCACCGAGGGTCCGTCAGTCCCATCGGTCGACCTGGCGCGGCCGAAGGTGGCGCTGGTGCTCGGCGGCGGCGCTGCGCGGGGCTTCGCGCACATCGGGGTGATCCGCGCATTGGAGCAGGAGAAGGTTCCCATCGACCTGATCGTCGGCACCAGCGTCGGCAGCCTCATCGGCGCCATCTATGCCTATGATGCGAACAGCATGGAGCTTGAATGGACGGCCTTCATGCTGGAAAAGGACAGCCTGTTCGACTACGGGCTGATAACTGCGTTCACGGGCATGGGCGTGGCAAAGGGCGATAAGCTTGAGGAGTTCGTCAAAAGCAAGGTGCCGGTCGCGAACATCGAAAATTTGAAAATTCCCTTTGCCGCCGTCGCCACAGACCTGAACCGGGGCACGAGCGTGGTCCTGGACAAGGGCTCGGTGGCGAGGGCGGTGCGGGCAAGCAGCGCCATCCCCGGCGTGTTCAATCCCGTCGAATACCAAGGCCGGCTGCTCGTCGACGGCGGGGTGATCGACAGCATCCCCGTGTCCGTTGCCCGGGAGAAGGGCGCGGACATCGTGATCGCCGTGGACATCAGCATGAATGTGGTCAACTTCAACATCACGAACATCGTTGACGTCATGCTCCAGTCCATCACGATCATGGGCGCAGTGAATGCGAAGACCAGGAAAAAGGAGGCCGACGTCCTGATATCGCCCAAGGTCGGCGACGTGGGGATGATGGACTTCACCCAGAAGAAGCGGTGCATGCTGGCCGGCATCGAGGCGACGCAGAAGATGATGCCGGAGATCAAGGCGAAGATCGAGGAATGGGGAAGGAAACGAGCGGCGCAGATGAAGTAGAAAACATGCTTACCACGGAGTCACGGAGACACGGAGAACGGCATGCTTCATCATGAGGACCTAACAGAGAAATTGATAGCAGCTGCGATAGAAGTGCATCGTCATCTTGGCCCCGGGCTTTTAGAGTCGGCATATGAAGAGTGCTATTGTCATGAGTTAAAGCTGCAAGAGGTCTTTGTGGAAAGGCAAAAACCATTGCCTCTGGAGTACAAGGGTATCAAGCTGGATTGTGGCTATCGAATGGATGTCGTTGGTGATCAGAAGGCAGTTGTGGAGATCAAGTGCGTCGATAAGATAATGCCTGTCCATGAGGCGCAATTGTTGACCTATCTGAAGTTGTCCGGTTTAAAGGTAGGCCTCATCATCAATTTTCATGCGCCTTATATTAAAGACGGCATCAAAAGACTAGTGCTTTAACCTCCGTGCCTCCGTGTCTCCGTGGTTGACAGGAGTTCTTCATGGTCAATAAGATCAAGATCATCCTCGAGATGATCAAGTTTGAGCACACCATCTTCGCGCTGCCCTTTGCCTTCACCGGTGCGCTTCTGGCGCTGGATGGGCTGCCGTCGCTGGAACAGGTGATCTGGATCATCGCGGCCATGGTCGGGGCGCGCTCGGCGGCCATGGGCTTCAACCGCTGGGCAGACCGGGACATCGACGCCCAGAACCCGCGGACGAAGACGCGGGCACTGCCCCTGGGGCTGGTGACGCCGGCGCAGGTCCTGGCGTTCATCATCGTCTCCTCGGGCCTGCTGGTGCTGGCGGCATATATGCTGAATCCGCTCTCGTTCACGCTCGCTCCCGTGGCGCTGGCCATCGTGTTCTTCTATTCCTATACCAAGCGCTTTACCTTCCTGTCCCATGCGTTCCTGGGGCTGGCCATATCCGGCGCGCCGATGGGCGCCTGGATCGCTGTGACCGGCAGGTTCGAGTTCCCGGCGCTGGTGCTCGGTGTCGCGGTGCTGTTCTGGCTCGTGGGCTTCGACATCCTGTATGCGCTCCAGGACCTGGAGTTCGACCAGAAGGCGGGACTGCACTCCGTTCCCCAGCGGTTCGGGGTCAGGACCTCGCTCCTGATCTCCCGCATGGCCCACCTTGTGACCATGCTCTGTCTCTTCTGGATCTACATACTCCTGCCGGTCGGCTTAGCGTATCTCCTCGGTGTTCTTGTGGCGATGGGGCTGATCATCTACGAGCATTCCCTGGTCAGGGAGAGCGACCTCTCAAAGCTCAACATCGCGTTCTTCAACATGAACGGCTACATCAGCGTCACGATCTTCATTTTTACCCTGCTTGATGTCCTGTTGTAATATCGGCACGAAAGCATTCCCAACTACTTCTTTTTCAGCGAGGCGAACAGAATGGCACACCGAGGACCGGCAGGCGTTCCGCAAACGACCTATCTTAAGGACTACCGTCCGCCGGACTACCGCGTTAAGACGGTGAACCTGCAATTTGATCTCGACGAATCAAGGACGATGGTCAAGTCGCTCCTGACCGTGGTGTGCAACCACGACCGGTGCGAGGGGATCCATCCCTTCGTGCTCCAGGGCAGGGACCTGAAGCTTCATACCGTGAAGCTGGACGGACAGCAGCTGTCGGAGCATGACTACAAGATCGAGGGAGAGACCCTGTCGATCATTCCGGTGCCCGACCGGTTCGTGCTCGAGATCGAGACCGAGTGCGACCCCGCTGCGAACACGGAACTGTCGGGCCTGTACCGGTCCGGCAGCATGTTCTGCACGCAGTGCGAGGCAGAGGGGTTCCGGAAGATCACGTACTATCCGGACCGTCCGGATGTCCTGGCGAAGTTCATGACGACAATCGTTGCCGACAAGAAGAAGTATCCCGTGCTCCTGTCCAACGGGAACCTGATCGGTTCGGGCGACCTGCAGGACGGCAGGCAATTCGCCAAGTGGCACGACCCGTTCCCCAAACCGGCATATCTCTTCGCCCTCGTGGCGGGGGATCTGGCGCGCATCGAGGACCGGTTCACCACCCTGTCGGGGAGAAAGGTGACGCTCCACATCTATGTGCAGCACCACAACCGGGGCAAGTGCGGCCATGCCATGGATTCGCTCAAGAAGGCCATGAGATGGGACGAGGAGACCTACGGCAGGGAGTACGACCTTGACCTGTTCATGATCGTGGCGACCGACGACTTCAACATGGGCGCCATGGAGAACAAGGGCCTGAACATCTTTAATTCCAAGTATGTTCTGGCTGACGGGAGGACGGCCACAGACAGCGACTTCCAGGGCATCATGGGCGTCGTGGGCCACGAGTACTTCCACAACTGGTCCGGCGACCGGGTCACGTGCCGCGACTGGTTCCAGCTTTCGCTCAAGGAAGGGTTCACGGTCTTCCGG
>JAAXXJ010000477.1 GCA_013334545.1 Nitrospirota bacterium
CTTGGGCGCGACTAGAATTTCAGCGGGGCGGTTGGTACTGAATGGCCTGATCACGGTGACGACAAACGTGGACTCCAAAACCGACAGGTAGTTGCCGATGGTCGTCCTGCTCACTTCGCAGGGCCGCGCCAGCCGGCTGGCCTCGAAAATACCCCCGCTCTGATTCAACAGGAGCTCGAGGAACTTCTGGAACGAGTGACGCCGCTCCAGCCGGAAAAGCTCTTGGATATCCTTGGCCCAGAATGCATCTATCCATTCCTGGAACCAGTGCTCCGGAAGTTGGTCCTCCAGGAAAAACGGCGGCAAGCCGCCTCGCAGAAAGCGTCGCTGGAGGTCGTTGCAGTCAAAATCGGTAAGATCTGAAGTGACCATCGGCGTCATCAAGAGATCGGTTTTCCGTCCAGCGAGCGTATCCTTGAAGCGGGATGATGCTCCCAAAGCTGAAGATCCCGTGGCAATAATTTTGATGTCGGGGTAATGATCCGCTGCGATTTTCAGTAACTGGGATGGATTATCGAGACGATGGATTTCATCCAGAACGATGCGACGGCCCTTGACGCTATCCAGAAATCCCTCCGGGTCTTCCATTAGCCGACGCATCCTCGGCAGCTCGCAGTCAAAATATTCCATCCCGTGGATGCTTTTGCAAAGAAACGTTTTCCCAGCGCGGCGAACTCCCGAAAGCCACAGAATGGGACGCTGCCATTCCTGATCGATCAGCGCTAGCCAAAAAGACCTTCTCATGATGGTGTCCGTTTGCACGGTATAATTTATACGCCGCTATCCGTACTAAACGCAAGTAATATTGTAATTGGTACGACCATATGAAATAGTCGCTGCGTTAAGGTCACTTCAGACGATGACACAGACCCAAGTGTTTTTCATCTGCCGACACAGCCGTTTTCGCGGCTTGACACTGCATTTTAGTACTGCTATATTTCGCCATACAACGAAATGGAGACTAAGCGATGGAATCCTTTTTAGCTATAACGCGGGCGCTTTCCGACGAAAACCGTGTGCGTGCCTTGTTGGCGTTGAGGGATCAAGAGGTTTGTGTGTGCCAACTGATCGAGTTGCTCCAGCTCGCCCCGTCCACCGTTTCAAAACACATGTCAATCCTGAAGCAGGCGGGGCTGGTTGCGGGTCAGAAGAAAGGGCGCTGGATGTATTACCGGTTGCCCGGAACGGGGGCTTCACCCGCAGTTCGTCAGGTCCTGTCATGGGTCCGGCAAGCGGCGTCAAAGGCCCCCCGTATTCGGACGGATGCAAGGCGGATGGAAAAAATCCTGAGAGCGAATCGCGACATACTCTGCGAACGCCAGGCCACACGTCGCAGGCTGGGGGTTGCTGCTCAGGAATCGGCCGGACCCCAAGGCCAACGCGTTAAAACGTCAAACTAAGAAATCGTGTCATAACCGGACGAGGAGGCTACCCCATGAGTGAATCAGCCGCCAAGCGATTGTCCTTCCTGGATCGATTGCTGACATTGTGGATTTTTCTGGCCATGTTCGTGGGCGTGTTCTGGGGGTATCTTTTCCCGGGAATCCGCCAGGTGATCAACTACTTCCAGGTCGACACCACCAACATCCCCATCGCCATCGGCCTGATCCTGATGATGTACCCGCCCCTCGCCAAGGTGAAGTATGAGCAACTGCCTCAGGTCTTCCGTAACGTGAAGGTCCTGGCGCTGTCGCTGGTCCAGAACTGGGTGATCGGCCCGATATTGATGTTCCTGCTGGCCATCCTTTTCTTGTCGGGTGATCACGAGTACATGGTGGGCCTCGTTCTCATCGGGCTGGCCCGCTGCATCGCCATGGTGATCGTCTGGAACGATCTGGCGGCCGGCGACCGAGAATACTGCGCCGGGCTGGTGGCTTTCAACTCGATCTTCCAGGTGCTGTTTTTCTCGGTTTATGCCTACATTTTCATTACCGTCTTGCCCCAATGGTTCGGCATGAAGGGAATGTTGGTGGATATCTCCATCGGGCAGATCGCCGAAAGTGTGTTCATCTATCTTGGCATCCCGTTCATC
>JAAXXJ010000478.1 GCA_013334545.1 Nitrospirota bacterium
TGCAGACAGGCTCGCTGGCGGTGCAGACCCATCGGGTGTTCAACTGGCTGGAGGACAACTTGTAGAAGGCCTGACGTGCGTCATGAGGGAAGTGCGAACTTCGATGCCAGCAGCGGACAAAATGCCATTGCAACCATGCCGAGCCCCAGGAGATTCCCCTTCCGGATATCGAAGTCATCCAGGATGGCGTCCCATCGGGCCTTGACAATGAACCGGGCCACCACGATATCGAACAGACCCATGAAGAGGGACAACGATATCCCGAGGACCAGCAGACCTCCGTCGGTCCTGATGCGCAAAAAGGGCACGTAGTAGTAGCAGATGAGCAGGCAGAGGGCCAGCGCGGGCAGCAGCGATATCCTCTTCGCGTTCTGCACCCCGACCCGCTTGTTCAGAAAGACCGTCCGGGCGATCCCGTTCAGCATCTCCGATGCCGCGACGAGGAGGAACAGGCCGGCGACGTGCATGATGAAGGTCGTGGTCATTTCCCGCTCCCCGCTTTCCCTCCCGAACACCTGCTTTTGATAGGTTGCTCTTCGACCACGTCTCTGTTTCCGTTATGCGCCAAAAGCCGTGAAAGGCGGATTTTTTCATATGTCACCGGGCCACCCATTCCTCCGCCGGAGTGAGCATGAATTTTTCCAGGGGGATGCCGTCTTCGCCGACCAGCAGTTTGCGTTTCGGCTTGAATGCCCTTTCAAAGGCGTCCATTCCCGGAAGCCCCTCCTTGAGCGATCCGCTTTTGACCTCGATAGCGGCCACGGTCTTGCCGGAGCGCAGAACGAAATCCACCTCATGGTTTCTTTCGCGCCAGTAGAACACTTCGACGCCTGTTCCCGCGGCGCTGTTGATCAGATGAGCGCCGACCGCCGATTCCACGAGCCTGCCCCAGGACTCCCGGTCTTTGCGCGCCGCGTCGAACGTCAAGGGCGCTTGCGCGCTGATAAGCGCGGTGTTCAGTACCTGAAACTTCGGGCTCGACGCCCGCTCGCGGACCCGCTGCGGAGCGAACTTGTGCAACCCGGTCAGCATGCCGGCGCCAGCGAGCAGTTCCAGATAGTGGGCCAGGGTCGTCGTGTTGCCGGCGTCTTGGAGCTGGCCGACCATCTTTTGATAGGAGAGTATCTGGCTTGAATGGGAGCAGCCGAGCTGGAAAAGCCGTCTGAGCAGCGCGGGTTTGTCGACCCGCGTGAGGAGCAGGATATCCCGGGAGATCGTGGTCTCGATGAGAGAATCGATAATATAGCGTGACCAGCGCTGACGGTCGGAGATCAGATCAGCCGCGCCGGGATAACCTCCGAAATAGATGAAACTGTCGAGGTCCCATGCAAAGGCTTCCCGCATCTCGGCGTAAGACCAGTGAGAAACAGGGATGGTCTCAAACCTGCCGGCAAGGCTTTCGGTCAGCCCCCGCTGTATAAGGAGCGGAGCGGAACCGAGGAGAACGACCTTCAGGCCGGCCTTCTTGCGGGTGTCCGCGTCCCAAAGCCTCTTTACCACCTCGGACCATCCGGTCACCTTCTGGATCTCATCAAGGACCAGGACGGCACCGCCCGCGGCCGCTCCTGCTGCCAGAAGCCTTCCCGCTTCCCACTGCTGCTCGATCCATGCCCTGCTCTGAAGCGTGGGCTCGTCCGCTGAGGCGTAGTGAACCGGGATGCGGGTCTCGTCCGCCACCTGCCGCACCATAGTGGTTTTCCCGGTTTGTCTCGGTCCGGCAAGGACCTCAATGAACCTGCGCGGCTCCCGCAGCCTCTTCAGCAGCCTATGATACATGGGGCGATGATACATCTTCGGACGGGCCTCCTGCCTGAGCGATAGGGGAAAATGCAGCCTACAAATTACTCAATACGTTGAGTGATTTTACTCAGAATCGCAGATACTGTCAAGCTGCTTCGCTGCCAGGAAAATCGGAAAAAGCCATGAAAGCCATGGGGTCAGGTCTATAATGTTTATATTTCCTTCCGACGACTCAGGATCTGGCTGATATACGTAAAATGCATCCCCAGATGCTCCGCAATGGACCGTTGGGTATAGCCGTGCTTT